>NZ_JAAHBQ010000057.1 GCF_020144665.1 Oscillatoria salina IIICB1
TTTCTCTTCCCTGGGAACCTTTATTTTTCCTTTCCTGGGGCTTGTCCCCCTTCTCCTTGCTCGAATCATTCTTAAGTCGATTACGAAGCATTTGTTGTCGCTTGCGGAGTTGTCGCTGTCTCGCCGAACCACCTTTACCTTTATCGTTGCGTCCCTGACGACGAGGCGATTCCCAGCTTTTCAATCGCTGTACCATCTTTATTCAACCTTGTACTTATCTCCATAGAAATTTTAGCAAACCTCCAGAAAGCAACAACTTTCCGGTTCTTCTTGGTGAACTGGAATGAGGAAGACGAGTTTGAGTGCGACGCGATCGCGGTTAGTTTCAGTTTGGTTGATTTAGACATCTTGCTTCTCGGTATTTGTTGGGGGAGCCTTTCAATTTCTAACTTGGAGTAGCTACTCTCTAAATAGAGTTAGCTGGGAGTAGCTCATGCAGTGGGAGATTGAGGTGGAAATTCAGTTTAGCAGGGGTTTACCAGAGGCGATCGCGCTGGAAACTGCATAACCTCAGTAGGTAAATTCTTATTAATAGATAGAGCCTATTCAATTCTCAACCAACCAGTAGCTATGCTTTCTCCTTGGAGATATTGGCGAATTCGCACAGTCAAATCTAACAGTAGCGGCTTGACGTTGGCTACAGCAAAACAATTTTTTCAGACAGAGTTTCCTGACTTATGCGAGATTCAAACATTATCACGCACACAAGAACATCACATCCAGTTGCGTTTACTATCGGAGTTTCGCACTTCTCACTCGTCACCAGACGATTTGTATCAAGCTGCACTGGCAGGACTTTGCTTGAGATGTTATGTCTCTCATAGTATTGCCCAAGCTTGTCAAACGATCGCTCATCGATTTGGCGATCGCTATAATTTTACCTGCGAAGAACTACTCCCAACTGTTTTACTCGATGATGGCAAAGAGTTGCTTATCTTGGAGCGACAAACAAATAGTCAGCTTATTTACAATCACAATGAAATTACTAATAATAGTCAAATGCAACTTTTTGCCATCGAAATTTTGGCAAGTTATCAATTAGGATCTCGCCAAGAAAGTTTATCAAATTGGGCATTTCGACTGACGAAACAAAATCAAGACCTCAAACAATTTTTGTTGGTCGAGTACGGACTAGAAATGAGTAGTCCGTGGAGTTTACTGAACAAGGTACGAGAACCACAATTAAAGTATCTTACTCAACAAGAACGTGAGATCGTAAAAAGTTTTCATGCTGTTTATCGCCGCGACTACCTTCGAAAAGCTAAAAGAGGTGGTAAATGTCCTCACCCGACATCAGCACAACTTTTAGAAATGTTAAAGCTTTTGCAAAAAAAAGAAATATTTTGGCAATCATCATCTAATTGCCCAGAGCAAAAAATCAGAGAATTTCAAGATAAAATTCAAGAAATTGCTGAGAATTTAAGAGCGGATCGAGTTACAAAAACTATAAATTATCCTCATTATCGACAGATAAAATCTCTAGAGCTATCTTCCTTAGAAGAAAATTCAACTGAATTTGAGTTTATTTGCGAAAAATCTTCAGGTAATCTTGAAGAAATATATGAGAAAATAGCTAAAGAAAATATTCGGTTTTTACTTCCTCAGCTCCTCGAGTTTGCCTTATCAAAAGCAATTGACAAGGCAATCGATAAGCAAATTTTCTCGCTCGGTAAAAGTCGTAAATATGTGTCTTTTGCAGATAAGTTTATCCCAGCACTACGACTGATTTATTGTCAAAGTAAATCTCAAAAGGAGGTAGCAGAGCAACTCCAATTTAGCAATCAATCACAACTAAGTCGCGTCTTAAATTTAAGAGGTATTCTCAGCCATGTACGAGAACAAACTACTGACATTTTTTTGTCAAGTCTTCTACAACATAGCCCGACTAAGCATTCACGAGAAGCTTTAGATAATCTCACTAAAGAAGTGGAATTTTTTTTAGATGAAGAAGTTTTTCTCGAAGCGGCTACAGAAACCCAAAAAGCTAAAAGTCGTATTTTTCAAAGTTTGTACGCTCAAAAATTACAGATATATCTTGATAAAAAAGGAACCTAAAATGTCTAAATTATTTAATGAAATATCTCAATTAAGAACATTTTTACCGGAAGTTATTCCTTTAGAAGCAGAAGATTACGAACAAGCAATCAATAAGAGCGAAACTGGAGAGAATGAAGAATCTCAGTGGCAAATTTATACTCATGTTTTAGCTACATTAGCTTTTGTAAGATGGCTCAAAGAAAGATTTGGCAAAGGTTCAGTCGATAATTGTTCTATTTTTCAACCAGAAAAAGCTAAAACTCTTGAAGCTGTATATAATTTACAAGTTGGAGAATTTAAATTATGTCTAATTTTAGCAGAAAATATCCTAAATGAAGAAATGATTTTGCTGCCAAAGTTAGTAATTGATGACTTCGATATGGCGGCTCATTTTTATGTAGTTATGGCAATTGACGAAGAACACGAAGAGGCGATCGTTAAAGGAAGTATCGATTATCAAAAATTAATTGATTATTGGCATAAAAAAATAATTATTACCGACAATGATTACTATCATTTGCCATTAAATTTGCTAGATTTTGAAGCCAATCATCTTTTGTATTACTTACGTTATCTAGAGCCGAGTGCTATTAATTTACCTGTGAAATCAACAGAGAAAATTAGCAAAAAAGTAGTCAATGTAGCACTATGGTTACAGGATGAGATTGATGAAATAACTAGAAGTTTAAATTGGAGTTTTCCTTCCAGATTATCAGTTGCTAGCGTACAAGGATTTCGTTCGATAGCAGTCTTTGAAAATGCGATCGCGGAATTGAATCGTCGCGGTTTGGAAATTCCTCACCACGCACGCGGCTGCTGTCGCAAAATAATTCTTGCTAATCTTCATCTACAACTGTTAGCGGCAACTTGGCTTTTACCTCAACAAGATAATGATGCTCAAGAATGGTCGTTATTGTTATTATTAGCAATGCAGTCTGGTGTAAGTTTACCTAAAGGACTCAGATTACAAATTAGTGACCAAGATCGGGTGCTTTCCGATAAAATTTTAGAAAAAAATGATGATTACTTTTATCGGCGGTTAATTGGTAGTTACGATGACCAGTTTTCAGTTAAAATTACTTTCAATGGTTCAGAAGAAACTCTAGAGCCTTTGGTGTTTATCGATGGGATTACTAAAAAAAATTGACTCCCTGTAAAAAATAATTATTTCAGAGTATGAGTAATAAATAAATATGAACTTCTGTTCGGTCTATCAATTAAATATTTGGCGTACAGGACTAGATTGTAAATTTCTGCTGACTTGGGATGATAGACAGCAAATTTCGGCTGCACTTTCATATCCAGAAGAATTAGATAGACTTACAGAAACTTGGCAATATTCTTATTTAAAAGCTTATGAATCTACTCTCAGGGGGAGAGTAGAAGATGAATTTAGCTTTACCCCGTCATTTTCAGTTGATTGGAAAAATCGCACGGAGTCAGCCGAAAAAGAACTGTTGCAAAAATTTCAACGATGGTTGGGAAGTCAAGAATTACTACCAATTAGAGAAAAAATTCAAGGTGCAGTCGAGGAGAAAAAAGTAACGAAAAAGTTATGGAAAACTAATGATGACTGCATCGATTTATTAATTACTTGCGATTCTCCTGAGTTAACTAGATTACCTTGGGAAGCATGGAAAATTGCACCAAATGCAAAAATTCAGATATCTCGCACTCCGCTTAATGTAGGTAATGGAGCTGTTTTCGTTGAAAGACGAGGAAAACCGAGAATTTTAGTAATTATAGCAGCTACTTCAGAACTAAATGTAAATGAAGATCGGCGTGCAGTGCGATCGCTGAATAAAGTCGCCCAGGTCGAAGAAGTAAAATTTACACTGGGAGAGAATTTAGATAATTTTCGGCAAAAATTGGTTGAGAAACTAACCGATGAGATTGGTTGGGACATACTGATTTTTGCGGGACACAGCGATGAGACAATACACACTGGGGGAAGATTAGAACTTGCTCCGGGCGTTACTATTTCCCTCAGCGAAATTGAATTTCAGCTTATTCAAGCGATCGAGCGAGGGCTGAAAGTAGCGATTTTCAACTCTTGTTGCGGAACGAGTCTTGCGGAATACTCGATCGGGTTAGGATTGCATCAAGTAGTAGCTATGCGCGAGAAAATTAGCGATCGCGTTGCTCATGCTTTTCTCAAACAGTTTTGTCAAAGTCTTGCTATGCACAAAGATGTCCAACAGTCAATGCAAGCAGCTTGTGAATATTTTGAGAGAGAGAAAAGTGCTTATCCCTCTGCATATCTGATTCCGTCTCTATTTCGCCATCCCTCCGACAAAGCCAAACTCTTCCAGATTGAGCCGTTGGGTTTCCAGCGTTGGTGGCGAAATTGGAAACCAACCCGAAAAGAGGCGATCGCTCTTTCTACTGTTCTTTTGCTTAATTTGTTAGTACCTGTCCAAGATTTTCTCTTAGATTGGCGGATTCTCACCCAAGCTATCTATCGCGACTTCACCAGACAAACTGCACTAGAAACTCAGCCTCCAGTCACAATAATTGCCATCGATACTGAATCAATTGACAAAGCAAAAAAACAAATTTCACAATTTGAGTTTCTCGATCATATAGATCGTCGATATCTAGCGCAACTGATAAACAGACTTACTAACCTCAATGCGAAAATTATCGGCATTAATTATCTTTTGGACACAGAAGAAACTGGTAACGAACAACTTACCCAAGCACTCATATCAGCCCAAGTAAAAAATAACACTTGGTTCGTTTTTGCCAGCAAACAAGAAGAAGAATTATTTGCATTTCACAGATTAGTTAATTCCGAGAATTGGTATCAGAAAGGAGATGCAACCTTTTGGTTGTGGGATGTTGAGTTGCCTAAAGACCAAAAATGTCCTAAATCATGTCCTTTTGCTTATTTATTGGCACTTTCTTCTAAATTTCAACAAAACTCTTCTCTAAATCCTCTTATTCAACAAAATTTTCCAGAAGAAAACTTTAATTTATTTATCCAAGAAAATGACTTAAAAGTTAGTTTCAGGAAATCACCTTCTTTTTTTAATTGGCGTTCAATTATTGATTTCTCAATCCCACCCGAACAAGTTGCTGATAAAATTCCAGCTTGGCAGCTTCTAGAATCTAACTCAAGTAATCTAGAACAAATACAAAAAATTGAAAACCAAATTATTATTATTGCTGCTGATGCCTATGACCAGGTAGAAGACAGATATCAAATACCTCCAGCTATAAACTACTGGCGTTGTTATTCTTTAGCTCAAGTAAACTCATCAAATAAACCGAAAGAATGTCAAAAAAATCGTAAATATTTTACATCTGGAGAAGCTCATGCTTATATGATTTATCAATTCCTAGAACGTCGTCAAATATTTTTAATTCCTGACTTTTTATTAATCTTACTGGCTGCCACGTTAGGCAAATTTATGATAATATATTTTCAGGTAAACAGAAAAAAGAAAAAACAATTTTTATTTGGTGGACTAGGATTAACCTTCGTTTATATTTTTCTAGGAATAGAAATTCATACGTTAGGTTTAGTTGTTATTCCCTTGTTTTTTCCCATCGCAATTTTCTGGATTTACGTTTTCCCTCGATAAAGGACTAATTACTATGCAGACACTAAAAAATTACAAACTTTGGTTTTTAGGATTGACTTTAGTAACTATTAGCTTTCCTACTCTAGCGACAAATCTAGAAATTGATTCAATCAATCGCAAGAGTGTAATAACTAGCCAAAATAGCAACACCCCAAATGAGCAACAACTCGATAGACAAATTCTCCTTGAAATGTTAGGAAAACGACGAAAAGGCGAACCGCCAAGAGGAGATAATTTTTGTGCAATTGCACCTAACAAAGTCCATGATACTTTTAATCTTTCTTGGAGTGAAACTTGGAGTGAAAATCCTTTATTTATTTGGCGAGGTAATGCAAGTAAAATTGAGGTTTTTTCAGAAGATGATAGTTCAGAACCTATCTGGAGCCGCAACTTAACTTCTCAACAACAGCAGCAGCAAAGAATTTTTTATCAGGGAGAAGTAGAGTTAGAACCGGATAAGATTTTCTTTTTAGCAATTTATCCAAACGGACAAACTGAAATTTCTGCAAAAGACCGTATTCCCTTTACAATTATGCCAATAGACGAACAGCATAACAAAATAATGACTGACTTAGAATCTCTCATAACTGCTGAAGAAAAAATCTACTATTTGTTAGAAAAAAACCTTTATTGGGATGCAGTCAGAGAATTTGTTTTATCATCAGAAACAGAAGAAGAAATAGAGGATATCCGTAACAAATTGTGTAAAGAACAATCCAACAATTAAATTTGTTACCAAGGACTGCCAACTATTGTGAAAAAAGACCAAGAAGAAGGATGTTGAAGCTTTTCAGAGGTTAAACTACCGTTATTTTCGGGAATTTTCAAGCCTTCTGAAGGAAGTCCTGGTCCGAACAAATATCCATTTTCTAATTCTACTTCTCCATTTATCAATGCAAGTTGTGCTTGTCGTAGTGCTTCAGCTTTAATTGGAGCAGTTGTTAAGTTGTAGTAAAATTGCGTTATTAATGCGGCGGTTTTTACATCTGGAACTTCTATGAGACTAGCAACAACTGATTTTACACCAGCTTGGTGAGCTAAACCACCAAAACCTAATTCAGCATCTTCATTTCCTAATGCTGTTTCACAAGCACTTAATACCAACAATTCTGTGGGAGTTTTAGGATTACCTAATCCTAATTCACGAATTTCTGCTAATGTTAATTTTTGATTACCCCAAAATTGAATAAAAGAATCACTAGGAGGTCCATCCTGGAATTTCCCATGAGTTCCTAAATGAATAATTCCAAAACGTTTATTTTCGCGCAAGTTATTAATAGTAAATTTTTCATCAGACAACTTTTTCGTTTCTTGCCAAAAATTAGTAAGAAAAGACATTTCAGCCGTAACACCAGGTAAAGGTGTTTTAATTAAAGGAGATTTTGCTTGGTCAAAGTTTGAAGTTCCCATAACTAAAGCATCGAATTCATTAATGTCGCGGTAACGGGTATTAGTAAGGCTCATACTAGGCATTAAACCTATACTATATTTTTCAACTAAAAATTGTTGCCCATTATGAAGTGCAGCTAGTGGTAAGGAACGTAAATTTGTATCCATAATAAAAGCAATATTGGTAACTTCTTGTGCTTCTAAATGCTCTTCTATTGGTTTGATTAATAAGTCATAAAGTTCTTGAGCTTTAGGTAAATAACGATTGTTTGAAGCCGAAACGAGTGACCCAAAGTTACCAATTAGTCTTTCTAATTCCTTTCGTGTTATCTCAACTGGAACAAAAATAGGATTTCCTTGAGATGTAACTAAAACTATACTTAATTTTTCTTCAAATTTTATGTTTTCTTGTTCGTAGTTGGGAGCAATTTGTAAAAGTTGACCTTCATTAACTGTACCGTCAAGTTCAGCTTGATGATTAGAAGAAGAAAAAACGGGCTGAGGGTCGAAAACAGCGTAAACAAGTGCAGGTTTCTCACCTGTAAGCTTCTCAATTAAACCTAGTTCATTTTGGATTTCTTCGAGGCTTTTAATATCTACTTCGGCAAGCTCAGGATTTTGGCTTAAATATCTTTCATAAGCGCGAGTAAAGTATTCTTCTAAGGGGAAAGGTTCTTCTCGGTAAGCGTTAGGTAATTTTTCGGGAGATTCTTCGGAAAGAATGCCCTCAACGACAAATTGACTGAATTGAGGTGAGGTAATTAAACTGATATTTTCTTGGGTATAAGGTCCGGGAAAAGAACGAAATGAGAGGATAGAATTATCACTACCTGTACTAATTGCGCCTGCGGTACCGTTGATAGTTGCGTCGCCAACATCAAAGGGAACAAATCTTGCGCCGCCGTCGTGACGAATTGTAACTGAACCTGTTCCTGCGCCTCCCGCCGTGGAGATACTGACTTGTAAGTTATTTTGGTCGGTAAATGTTCCTGTAGCCCGGAAGAAAGCTTGGGTGGTGATATCGACATCTCCTCCGCTACCGTTAGTACCGCCTTGGGCGTTAATTGCGGTTACTTCAATATCGTTGATGGGGTCGAGAGTAATGTTACCACCGTCGCCGATGGTTGCACTAGAATTAAGTAATCCGGCGTTAATACTAATTAAGGCTTCTACGGTAATGTTACCGCCACTGCTGACACCGGAAGTATTTAAGTCGTTGCTAGTGACGGTTCCAGTTGCAGTTGATAAGCTGATGTTACCGCCGTTATCTGTGGTTGAGGAAGCATCTAAGTTACCAACATTAATGTTACCTGTGTCGCTGGAGAGATTGATTTGACCGCCGTTGCTGGTAATATTTTCGGTAACTATATTGGCTTGGGTGGCGAGTTCGACACCCGCAGGTGCGGTGGTGGTAATATCTCCTTGTAAGAGAATGTCTTCGATACCAGAGGTATAGAATAAACTACCGGCTTCAATTGTTGAATTGGAGGTTAGTTGTGTAGCGCTAGAGATAATAATATCACCTAGTTCTTGTTCTAATCCTACTGGATTATTGAAGCTAATTTTGCCTTCTCCGGCGCTTAGAGTGAGGTTGTTTGTTTCTCCGGTTTCGCTGTTTAAGTCAGAATTGAAGTTGATATCTCCTTCACCTATACCTGTGTTGAAAATTGTATCTCCGGTTAAGGTGACTGGGGCGTTATATTCTTGGTTACTATTATCGGTAATTATGCCTCCAGCGATGAAAATGTTTGCTGCGGAGTCGATGGTTAAGTCTGCTAAAGGACTATTTTCACCGACTATTTGTTGAAAGTTTATATTTCCCGTACCTGCACTTAATCTTAGTTGTTGGGTTCCGTCGATTGTACCAGCAAAAATAATATCTCCTGCTTGAGTATTTGTGGAAATTTCTACATCTGTCTCTAGGAAGAGATTGCCACCGAAGGTAATATTTTCGTTTGCTGTTGTTACATTGGAGTTTAGGTTAATTGTCGGACTTAAAAGGGTAATTGAGCTATTATTAAGACCTGTAATTTCCCCGCTTATTTGCATTTCTCCGGTTTGGGTTTGGATGGTTACGGGGTCGTTGAAGCTAAGATTACTGAAGATGTTAATATTGCCGTTACTGTCTGGGCTACCAATTATCAAGGAAGTAAAGCCATTACTCAAAGCATTTATTTCTACATTTGTCAAGTCTAAATTTTCGGTATTTCCGCTTCCTCCAAATTCGATATTCTGAGTAATATCTGCGGTTTGGAGAGTCAGAGTATTTGTACCTGTGACGGAATTTTCCCCACCCGTAAAGTTAATTTCTCCAGCAGTTAGAATTAAGGGAAAATCACCGATATTCAACTCTCCAAAGGAAATTGTCGCGTTATCAAGTTGAAACTCGCTTGAATTTTCGAGAGTAGTTTCCCCCGCAAAGGTAATATTGTCGTTAGTTGTCGTAATATTTCCTGCTAGAAAAACTGCACCCGTACCATTTTGATTAAATTCGCCATCGAGGTTAAGATTATCATTAATGTCTAATAAACCTGTGTTGGTGATGGTTAGACTTCCTTGGTTAGTAGTTGTGAGTTGAGAGTTGAAGGTAATATTTTCTCCACTAAGAGCCACATTCCCTAAAGCTGTTACACTACCAATTGCACCTGTAAAATCTACATTTCCCGTACCAGCATCGATAGTTAAATCTTGTTGTCCATCAATTGTACCGCTAAAGAAGATATTACCAATTCCTACACCTGTAGCGAGATTAGCATTATTACTTAGGATGAGATTTCCACCAACAAAGATATCTTCTCCCTCAGTAATTATATCTGCGCCGAGAGCGATCGCGTCACTATTCAGCGTAATTGAACTATTATCTGTAGCGATAAGGTTTCCTTGTATGTTAATTTCTCCCGTCCCCGTTTGCAAGATTACTGGGTCGGAGAAATTACTTTCACCAACAATGTTAAGATTACTACTACTCTGGGTATCTCCAATTATCAAGGAAGTAAAGCCATTACTCAAAGCATTTATTTCTACATTTGTCAAGTCTAAATTTTCGGTATTTCCGCTTCCTCCAAATTCGATATTCTGAGTAATATCTGCGGTTTGGAGAGTCAGAGTATTTGTACCTGTGACGGAATTTTCCCCACCCGTAAAGTTAATTTCTCCAGCAGTTAAAGTTAAGGGAAAATCACCGATATTCAACGCAGCGAAGGAAATTGTTGCGTTGTCAAGTTGAAACTCGTTTGCATTTTCGAGAGTTGTTTCACTTGCAAAGGTAATATTGTCGTTAGTTGTCGTAATATTTCCTGCTAGAAAAACTGCACCTGTACCATTTTGATTAAATTCGCCATCGAGGGTAAGATTAGCATTAATGTCTAATAAACCTGTGTTGGTGATGGTTAGACTTCCTTGGTTAGTAGTTGTGAGTTGAGAGTTGAAGGTAATATTTTCTCCACTAAGAGCCACATTCCCTAAAGCTGTTACACTACCAATTGCACCTGTAAAATCTACATTTCCCGTACCAGCATCGATAGTTAAATCTTGTTGTCCATCAATTGTACCGTTAAAGAAGATATTACCAATTCCTACACCTGTAGCGAGATTAGCATTATTACTTAGGATGAGATTTCCACCAACAAAGATATCTTCTCCCTCAGTAATTATATCTGCGCCGAGAGCGATCGCGTCACTATTCAGCGTAATTGAACTATTATCGATACCGATAAGGTTTCCTTGAATGTTAATTTCTCCTGTCCCCGTTTGCAAGATTACTGGGTCGGAGAAGCTAGTTTCACCAACAATGTTAAGATTGCTACTACTGTCAGTACGTCCAATTGTCAAGGAAGTAAAACCATTACTCAAAGCATTTAATTCCGCATTTGTCAAGTCTAAATTTTCGGTATTTCCGCTTCCTCCAAATTCGATATTCTGAGTAGTATCTGCGGTTTGGAGAGTGAGAGTATTTGTACCTGTTACGGAGTTTTCCCCACCCGTAAAGTTAATTTCCCCAGCAGCTAAAATTAAGGGAAAATCACCGATATTCAACTCTCCAAAGGAAATTGTCGCGTTATCAAGTTGAAACTCGCTTGAATTTTCGAGAGTAGTTTCACCCGTAAAGATAATATTGTCGTTAGTTGTCGTAATATTTCCTGCTAAGAAAACTTCACCTGTGCCATTTTGATTAAATTCGCCATCGAGGGTAAGATTAGCATTAATGTCTAAGTTTCCCGTATTCGTAACAGTCAGACTACCTTCGTTGAGAGTTTGGACAATAGAATTGACAGTAATATCTTGTCCAGAAAGGGTTAAATTGACTAAAGGTGTGAGACTACCCACAGCATCGGTAAATTCCAGATTACCAGAGCCAGTAGCGATCGCCAAATTTTGACTACCATCTACCCTACCATTAAAAATAAGATCGCCTAAACCTGTTCCTGTGGTTATTACCACATCGTTATTTAAGAATACATCACCAGCAAAGATCAGATTTTCTCCGATTGTCGTAAGATTAGCAGCAAGTTGAATTAATCCTGTACCTGTTTCGAGAATAGCTGGTACATTGAAAACAATCGGATTAACAACGATAATCTCACCACTACCACTGTCACTACCAATCGTTACTAAGTTAAACTCCGCCAAATTAGCAACTTCAGTCTCAGTTAAACTCAAAGCGTCTTCACTAAGCGAACCTAATTCTATATTGCGGCTCGGAGTACCTGTTTGCAAGTCTAAATTTCCCGTCCCCGTTAACTCACCAGTCCAATTCAAGTCATCAGCGATTAAACTGAGATCGTTGCTACCAGCGAACAAATCTCCATTCAAGTTAATCGTACCGCTAACAGCATTCAAAGTCACCGGAGTCGTGAGACTTGTCACACCATTGAGAGTAATATCGTTATCTTCAGTAACAATATCTTGAGGAGTAAGATTAGCCGCAGTTAAAGTAATTGCAGCATCATCGATACCTGTAATTGTACCATTCGCGACAATTCTCCCTGCAACTCCTGGGGCTTGAATTATCACCGGGTCTTGGAAAATGATATTATTGGCGATCGTAATCTCACCATTTCCGTCATTTGCACCAATAATAATCTCGCTAAACCCATTAGCTAGACTTGCTAGTTCATTTGCATTCAAATCTAAGCTATTCTCGCTACTGGGATCATTCCCGATTACTATAGCTAAATCTAGTGTACTTGGTTGCAGGGAAATCGATCCTGTCCCGCTAAGAGAGTTATTCCCTCCAGCGAAATTTATTTCATCACCAACCAGCGTCAAGTTATTACTCGCTGCATTTAAACTACTATTAAGGCTAATTGTCCCAGTTCCAGTCGTAAAAGTCACCGCATTGAGAACATTTACGGGACTATTGAAGATTAAATCGTTATTATCAATCGTAATATCACCTGCAACGGTAACTTCTGTTGCATTGTTGACTTCTAACCCTCCAAGCGGTATCGTTGCACCAAGATTATCTGTAAATTGTACAACTCCGTTACCAGCTTCGATAGTTAAAGGTTGATTTCCGTCAATAGTATTGTTGAAAGTAACATCTCCGTTACTGTTGGTAATTTCCACTGGAATTGTCAGAGTTACTGCACCGTCAAGCAAGATATCATTATTAGTAGTGTTGAGATTACCTGGAATTATCGTCTCAGCAGTGAAATTAATTCCACCTCCATTACTTGCGTCTAAAATTCCCAAACTTGTATCGATAATACCATTACTGCTATCAATACTAATTTCCCCACCATTGGTAAGAATGTTGTTGGTGGTAATATCCTGCGTCGCTGCTAAAGTTAGATCGGCAGTTCCCGCAGCAGTTACAATATCATTGAGTGTAATTCCTCCCGTACCAGCAGCAAAGATAAGATTATTGTTGAGAGTTATGGGACTATTAATTAAGATATCGCCATCGGTAGTAAGATTAGATCCAACCGTCAAGTTACTCGCACTACCGACAGTTAACCCAGTCAAAGGTAAAATACCCCCAACTTCGTCACCCAAAGCAATTGTCCCAATACCCGCAGCCAGAGTAAGATTATTATTGCCCTCGATTGTACCGCTAATCGTAATATTTCCAATTCCTGTATCCGTACTGAGGGTAGCAGGAGTAGCGAGGATGAGATTACCATTGAGATTAATATCGTTATTTTCGGTAAAGATATTTCCTAGAGTAATATTTCCATTCGTACTGAGGGTAATTGCTGCATCATCGTTACCAAAGATCGTACCATTAACGAGGATTGTTCCAGTTCCAGATTGAATAGTGGCGCGATCGCGTAAACTAATCTCATCAATATTAATATTCCCACTTCCGTCGCTACTTCCGAAAGTCAACGAATTGAAACCATTTGCAAATGTATCTATTTCCTCGCTGGTGAGATTGAAATTTTCTCCCTCCCCACCCAAACTAATTTCCTCTGTCACCGTCGCAGGTTGCAAGATTAAGTTACTCGTACCTGTAATTGAATCTTCTCCACCTGTAAAATTAAGATCGTCAGCAATTAGTGTCAGATTAGCATCACCAATTGCAAAGCTACCATTGAAACTTATTGTCCCAGTTCCCACATTAAAAGTAGCATCGTTTGTATCGTTCAGCGTAACTGCACTATTAAACGTCAGATTAGCATTATCCGTCGTAATCTGATTCGGAACAAAAGTATTTCCAGCGTTACTAATAGTTAACTCACCAATGGGGTCATTATCGCCCAAATTACCGTCAAACTGAATTATACCAGTTCCCGCCGCCAAATTAAGATTACCCGTCCCATCGAGAGTATCGCTAAAAGTGATATTTCCTGCACCAATATCCGTACTCAAGGTAACATTAGCATTATCCGTCAAATTGACTTGACCGCCGAAAATGAGATTCTGATTTTCAGTCGTCACATTAGCATTCAGGTTAATAGTGGGTGCATTAAATGTAAAGCTAGCATTACCACTCCCAACTAAATTACCGTCAACCAAAATAGTCCCGGTTTGCGTTTGTAAGACTACCGGAATACCAAAATTTACTTCACCCGCGACATTAATATCCCCACTTCCCTCCGCTGAACCAATCGTCAGCGTACTAAAATTATCCTGCAATGCAGCAATTTCGGCTGCGGTGAAATCTAGTGCATCTGTACCGCCCAAACCACCAATTTCAATATTTTGGTTAGCTAATGTTGGTTGTAAGAAAATCTCGCTGTTACCGATAACTGAATTTTCCCCACCGTTGAAATCAATTTCGCTTGCTTCAAGAGTGAGAGAATTACTTCCCGTGGTTAAAGTGTCGTTGAAAGTAAGAATTCCCGTCCCTGCATTTAGCGTAGCATTATTAGTGAGGTTGAATGGCGCATTAAAAGTTACATTTCCGTTATCAGTGGTGAGATTATCGGCTAAATTAACTATTGTTGCATTATTTACTGTTAAACTCGCTAATGGTGTATTTTCACCTACTGCTGCTTGAAATTCTATTGTCCCTCCAGCGTTAAGAGTAAGATTATTTGTACCATCAACAGTTTCCCTAAAAATAATCTCACCTGCGACATTTCCTGTATCCAAAGTTAGGTCATTATTAATAGTTGTCGCACCATTAAAGTTTAACGAACCTCCACCAGTATTAATTGTATCATTTAAAATTATCCCGGCGGTAGTTGCATTATTATTAGGAATAAATTCAATATTTCCACCTGTGTTATTAATTGAACTAGAATCAATTGCACCTACATTAATAATCCCATCGGTTTTGAGGATAATTGTACCACCTGCACCAGTCGTCGAATAACTGTTAACTATACCACCACTAATATCAATTGTTCCACCATTCGTGCTAACTAAATTAATGGTCGCACCATTACCCGTTACATTATTACTTTCTGAATAACCATCGATATTGGTAGTAATAATATCCCCGAATGCCGTAATATTAATATTTCCTGCATTTCCATCGAAACTACGAACATCAATAACTGTAGTTCCTCTACCAAAGAAACTTACCGAACCCTGACTGCTAGTAATATTTATATCACTAGAGTCTCCTTGAACGCTCAATGTAATAAGACTACCAAGAACAATATCATTAGGAGCCGAAATATTAATATTACCAGCTATACCTGGACCCTCATTAAGTGTACTAATTAAGCCAGTTTCAAAATTCTCAGGTTCACCACTAACATTTACAAATTTAATACCTCCATTTCGACTAACAATTGTAACATCACCACTATCCCCCATTGGCATTACACCTGGTGTTCCACCAGCAAAAGTTTGTATACAGAATGTAGCGCTAGTACAATTAATTGTAATATCTTCATTAGCTATTAAATTAATATCTCCTGAATCTTCAATAGCCGAAAAAGAAGTTACACTACCTTCAATAGTTAAACTTCCACCAGCCTCAACAGTGATATTACCACCATTACCAGTAGTATTAGAAACAATACCTCGAAGAAATCCAGTTGAAATATTTCCACCAGCAGTTATAGTTAAATCGCCAGCATTATTACCAGACTGACTTGTCTCTAAACTTCCTGTATTAATATCTCCTTGAGCATCTAAAATAATTATAGGAGTGCCAGGAATATTAGCATTTTCATTAACATTTTCTATTTGAATACTAGCACCGGATCTTAAAATTAAGGCACGATTATTACTTAAAATATATTCATCTGTTCCTGGAACAGCATTATTAATTGTTTCATCCGGTGTAGTAATTACAATATCACCAGTGAAAGTAATATCGCCGCTTCCTGAAGTTGTGTCTACTTTTAAAGATGCACCTGTATAACCACCCATCAAAGGATCGCCAGATACAGTCATAATTGGGTCATACAAACTAAGAAAATCCGCAGGTTTACCAGCTAAATCAAGAATTGAAAAATTACCACCACTTTGAAAATGAGCATCCAGAGAAATAACGCCATCACTAATAATAAAAGTATCACCATTACTAACAAATGGAGTTTGGGGATGATTCAGCGCTAAAATATCAATGCTTTGATTACCTTGAATATATAAATCTCCACCAGCGAAAGCAAGAAAAGGATTAGTTAAACTATCTCTTGCTAACACTGTATCCCGCGCAATTAAACTTAAATCTCCACTGGTAATTAACTGACTTTCATTTAAAATTAAGTTACTCGCGGCGGCTAAATTAGCTGCACCAGCAGTTAAATTTTTAACCACAACATCGCCAGTTTGTACGGGGATTGCCGCAGGATTCAACTGTATGGTATTATCGGGATTAACTGCTACTCCTGTCACTCCCACATTAGCGCCAACTGTCAGTAATTCTGGTAACATTAAGGGAGTAATTGGTAAAGGATTACCGACCGAATCAGTCGGAATTTCTATCTCTAAACTAAGAAGTTGTCCCGCTTGACTAATTCTTACAAGTGAGGTTCCAGGGACAGAAGTAATTGTAATATTTCCACCTGGTGCTTCGATAGTACCCGTACTAATTACACTTCCCCCAACTAAAGATAAATTTTGTCCCTCGCTAACAGCTAATTCCCCAGCATTAATAATACTTCCCGGCTGCAAAGTATCAAAACGAAAAGAGTTAGGATTACCAACTAAATCAAGATAATTATTAGTTCCAAAAGCACTAAACAAACCACCATCAAAGCCAATACCTGTTGCGGTAGTTGCTGTAAAAGAAGCAGGAACATTCAGGGTTGCATTTGCACCAAAAATAATTCCTGCGGGATTCATTAAATAAAGGTGAGAATTTCCTCCAGTAACTTCAATTAAACCATTAATAATCGAAGGGTCGCCACCAACAACCCGACCTAAAATGTTACGAATTTGGGGGTCAGATAAAAAAGTAGCGATTTGATTTTTGTCAAGTCCAAATTGAACAAAACTGTGAAAAAGATTTGCACCATCCTGAGAAAGACTTCCCCCGTCAATATTGAAGCGAGAGCCGTCTGGTGTTACGATTGTTCCTGTGCCGTCTGATGCGGGAATGATTGATTGTGCTTGAGCTAGGGAGGTATTGACTAACCAAAGTAAGGAGAAAATCAATCCTAGTAGAGGTACTTTACCAAGCACTTTGATGAAGAATGGTAAGTAATTTTGCTGAGTATGAGAATACACCCTCTCTCCTCCTCCAGTAACAACTGCACTTGAGGCTTTATCTTCAAGTTTACGGTCAAAAAACTGAGCTAAATATAAACTTTTGAAAAAGAATTTTATTCTTTAGGAACTTTGTTGTAGAAAATCCAATGTGACAAGTAAGCAAACAAGTCACGAGAAAGAAGCGGGAGTGCTTCCTCCCTCGCTGGAAAGACTAGGGAGGAAGCACGACTCGGCTGCTAAAGCAGCAACTAAAAACGTCTCTCTAATCTCAAGAACATGAAAATAGATTTAGGTGTAAACCCAATTCCTCTTCTTCTAGAAGAAGAAAGCAGAAAACGAGCTGAGCAAATAGCAATTCTGGGAATTGACCGAAGACCATTGACGTACAGAGACTTATTCAAGACCGTTACCAAGATCGTCACTACCCTAAATGAATTGGGCATTGGTCGCCAAGATCGAGTTGCAATTGTTTTACCCAACGGACCAGAAATGGCTGTTGCCTTTCTTGGGGTTGCCTCGTGCGCTACCAGCGCTCCCCTAAATCCCAACTACCAAGTGCCAGAATTTGAATTTTACCTCAGCGATCTCCAAGCCAAAGCAATCATCATTGCTGCCGAGCTTCAATCGGCGGCTCGAAGCGTAGCAAGTGAACAGAATATTCCCATTATTGAACTGAGTCTGAGTGGAGAGACTGCGGGCATTTTTACTCTAGAAGCAGAGAAAATTGGCAAGGTTTCCTACCCTGGTTATGCAGAAACTGATGATGTAGCCCTTGTTTTGCATACATCAGGGACAACCTCTCGACCTAAAATTGTGCCGCTTACCCACCGCAACATCCTGAACTCGGCAGACAATATTTGCAGCACATTGCACTTAACAGAAATAGACCTCTGCTTAAATGTAATGGTATTGTTCCACATTCACGGCTTAATTGCCGCCCTAATGACCTCTTTGAGGGCGGGAAGCAGTGTAGTTTGCACCCCTGGCTTTCTCGCCCCTCATTTCTTTGAGTGGATGCAAAAATTTCAGCCTACATGGTACACAGCAGTTCCTACCATCCATCAGTCTATTTTAGAGCGTGCCAACAGTAATCAGGCAATTATTGACCAACTAAAGTTGCGTTTTATTCGCTCTTCCTCTTCCTCCCTAGCTCCTTCGGTGATGGCTAAGTTGGAAAAGACCTTCAATGCACCAGTGATTGAAGCCTACGGCATGACTGAAGCTTCTCATCAAATGACGAGTAATCCCCTACCGCCTCTGGAACGTAAGCCTGGTACTGTCGGTCTTGCTGCCGGACCAGAGGTGAGGATAATGGATGAAAATAACAGCAACCTTTTGCCAATCGGTCAACAAGGCGAGATTGTCATTCGGGGTGCCAATGTCACCCTTGGCTACGCAAGTAATTCCGAAGCCAATGTTAAAGCATTCAGCGATGGTTGGTTCCGTACCGGAGACCAAGGCTTTTTCGATCGAGATGGCTACTTGACAATTAGTGGTCGTCTGAAAGAGATTATTAATCGGGGCGGTGAAAAAATTCTGCCTCGCCAAGTTGATGAAGTGTTACTGGAACATCCAGCCGTTGCTCAGGCAGTGACGTTTGGCATTCCTAACCCTGTCTTGGGCGAAGAGGTAGGAGCGGCAGTCGTCTTGCGAGAAGAGAACGTGACGGTTCGGGAGTTACAACAGTTTGTTGCCACGCGGTTATCCTCGTTTAAAGTACCTCATCAGATGGCGATCGTGGACAGCATTCCTAAAGGAGCAACGGGTAAACTGCAACGAATTGGACTGTGGGAGAAGTTAGGGTTACAAGCTTCTGAATCTCTCTTTGCCGATTTATCGGGTCAGGTGAGGGAGTTTATTGCCCCTCAAACCGAAACCCAAAAACAATTGGTAAGGGTCTGGTGTGAGGTTTTGAATGTGCCTCAAATCAGTCTAAATCAGAATTTCTTCGAGAGCGGTGGGGACTCGATGACGGCTGCACAGTTAATGAATCAAATTGAACGCACGTTTGCGCTACGACTGTCTGTAACCGACCTTTTTGATGCTAGGACTATTCAGGAGCAAGCTGTTGTAATTGAACGCCTCATGGCTTCTCAGAGAAAGGGAACACAAAACTTATCGGATTCAGGGTTTAAGTCATTACGGTTGCTAAAAACAGGAAGTCAGGTTGAGCCGATTCTGTTCCTGATCCCAGGAGGTGGGGGTGGAGAAGAAGAGTTTTTAACTTATGGACGTTTGCTTCACTTGCTGGGTACTGCACAAACGGTGTATGGTTTCTTTGGGCGCGGTCAAGATGGGGAAACTCAGCCCCACGAAACTGTAGCTGAGATGGTGGAAGATTATTTGGTGGAGTTACGAGAATTACAACCCCAGGGACCTTACTATTTGAGTGGAGAGTGTGTTGGGGGGAAAGTGGCTTATGAAATGGCTTGTTGCCTCGATCGCGAAGGAGAAAGGGTATTTTTGCTGCTGTTGAATACGCGCTTACCTAATTTAACTGAACAAGGAACACCCAGAGCGGGAAATTACTGGGTGGAGCGGGCAAAATATCATTGGAGGCAAATCCAAAACCAAAGTAATCGAGAAAGAGTGAGTTATTTGGTGAAGACTTTCAAAGATTCTCCTTTAAATCCTGCGGTTGTTTTTGGAGCGAATTTTCAGCGCGATCGCCAAATCCTGCGAGCGCGATCGCGATATAATCAACTGCTACAAGATCGTGTACCCACTATGCGTTACAAACAACCAGTGTCATTAATAGTTAGTGAAGATTACTATGCCCAAACTCCGACAATGGGTGTTACTCAATGGATTGACAATGAAGTTAAAATTTATCCGACTCAGGGAAACTACAATTCTTATTTAGGTATTCATCTGGAAACGACAGCACAGCAAGTACGTCACCTCTTACATCTTAACGGAAACTCCAAATGACTCTTCCCGATTTCCTCTGTATTGGTGCAATGAAGTCCGGTACAACATGGCTTTATAACAATCTACGTTATCATCCTAATCTCTGGTTACCACCGGTTAAGGAACTACATTATTTTGATTGGTCATCGTCACCTAACATCAGAATGAGCTTTGGTTCTAATCCAGCTAAACGCTATTTCATGTTAAGTCAATTTAGAGCTTTGGCTAGGGAGATTATCCTCGATCTCAAGAACTTGCAGTTACCTTTAGATACGATCGATTGGTTTGTGCGATTCAGCTTCTATACTCATGACGATCGATGGTACAATGCTTTGTTTGTCCCTAAGCCAGGGCAAATTGCCGGGGAAATAACTCCTACCTATGCGTTATTACCAGAAGAAAAAGTAATCCAAATTTATCGGTTAATGCCAGAGCTTAAAATTATCTATTTATTGCGTAACCCTGTCGATCGTGCGTGGTCACAAATAAGAATGTATTTAAGCAGATTCAAAAATTTAAGTCTAGATCAAGTCAAATATGAGACGATAAAGCAGCATTTCGATCGGCTTAAATCTATTCCATATTCTTCTTATACATCAACACTGTCTGTTTGGGAAAAACATTTTGTTTCCGAGCAGATCTTTATTGGCTTTTTTGAGCAAATTGTCCATTCCCCTCGCGATCTATTATTCGACATCTATCGTTTTCTGAATGTTCCTGAAAGTGAGGTTTACATCAGCCCTTATCTTCAAAAGAAAGTATTTGCTAACAAGGGTTCTTTGCCAATGCCGAAGGAGCTGCGACGAGAAATTACTGCACGCTTATACCCAGAAATTCGGGCATTACACGAGCGATTTAACAATCAATATACTGAAAGTTGGTTAGTTTCTGCTCAGGATACCCTTACTGACTAATAGTATCTAGCCGTAATCTTAGCTCTCAAGATGGACGATAAAAAAATTACGATCGGTGTATTTCAGCCTTCTCTCAGAGAAGAAGAACTTGCTGCGGTGGAGCGGGTTTTTGCTTCAAATTGGCTAGGGAAGGGAAAGGTAACAGAGCAATTTGAGAAAGACTTTGCTGACCATCTTGGTAGTGATGCCTCTCTTATTCGCAGTGTTAGCTGCTGTACGGAAGGATTATTTCAATCTCTGTCTCTATTAGAAATCGGTGCGGGAGACGAAGTGATTTTACCAACTATTAGTTTTGTTGGGGCAGGAAATGCGATCGCCAGCAGTGGTGCAAAACCTGTTTTCTGTGATGTAAACCCTCGGACTCTAAATCCAACGGTAGAGATGGTGGAAGCCAAAATTACCCCCAAAACGAAAGCAGTGATGCTCATGCACTATGGCGGTGTCCCTTGCGATCTGGATGCTATGGTGTCTTTAATGGCTGAGTATAAAATTAAACTGATTGAAGATTGTGCCTGTAGCGTTTCTTCTCGCTGGCGCGGACAAGCTTGCGGTACATTTGGGGATGTGGCTGTTTGGTCTTTTGATGCCATGAAGATTTTAGTCACTGGGGACGGCGGGATGATTCGTTGTCGGACTCCTGAGATGGCAAAGCGGGCAGAAAGTCTGCTCTATCTGGGATTGAAGACTCAGAGTGGGCTATCAAGTCAAGCGAAGTCGAGGTGGTGGGAATTTGAAATCGACTCCCCTAGTAGACGAGCGATTATGAATGATATTGCTGCGGCGATTGGGGTTGAACAATTGAAAAAATTGCCTGACTTTATTGAGCGACGAAGGGCTGTTTATCAGTTTTATAACGAAGCTTTGGTTGGGGAAACTTGGCTAGAAAGACCCCCTTCGATTCCTCAAGAGGCGGAGTCTTCGTATTATTTCTACTGGATTCAAACTGAGCCATTGTACCGCGATCGCCTGGCTCGATATCTGCGCGATCGCGATATTTATACGACGTTTCGCTACTATCCTCTACATTGGGTAAAATTTTTCGCTCGACAGGAAACATTGCCTTATGCTGAGATGGCTGCGAATACAACCCTTTGTCTCCCTATTCATCAGTCCCTCACTGAGAATGAATTAAGTAAAGTGGTTGATTGTATTCAACGTTTTGGTCGGGAGGAGATGGGATGATTTATGTTTTTGTCTTTCAAGGAGAATTTGGTTTTGAGCTACTGAATTGGCAGGGGGTTGTACGTAAGTTCGCCACGACGATCGCGCTAGAAGATAAGATTATTTGCTGTAGCCGTGCTAATCTTTATCTCCTTTATGAAACGGCTGATGAATTTGTCGATATTTCCGAAGTTCCTTTGTTTAAGCAAAGTCGAGCTTCTGCTTACTGGGGAATCTTCTCTCCAGCAGAGTTACCCCGCTATCGCCTCATCGGTCAGTTTAAGGAGAAATCCCTGAAGCTTTTATTACGTCATCAACTTAAACAGTTTATCTGGAAAAATTCGCAGATTTTACAAGGAAATTTAAATCAGCCTGTGCGTTTTATTCTCAGCGCTCGTCCTACTCGAATTAATGATTGTTTGTTTGGCTGGAGTCGTAATGATGGTGTGATGGATATTTACGACCTTCTTGATGTTGAAAATAATCTCTATCGAAAAATTGAACCCGATCTAAGCTGGCGTTTAGTCATTGAAGAACGGCTAAAGTTTTCTTTAGATGAACCTTTTTTACTCATTCAAACTCGTAAGCGGGATACTTCTACCAAACAACCCTCCCCAGATTTACTAGAAACAGAGTCTTTAATTGAACATTTAAGCCGTCAGGTTAAAATTGTTTTGCTTTCCTTTGATACTGGGCGTTGGCTTGATAGTCACTCAGATTTTCCTGAAAAAAACATTGGTTATCACTACCGATGTACTTCATTTCCAGAGCAAGCCTGTCTGATTTATCATGCTCGGCACTGCCTATTTTTGACGGAAGGGGACTTTGGCAGTCATATTTATGTTCCTCCGATGATGGGTAAAGATGTGACAGTTGTTGCTCCGCGCTCGATTTTTCAGTTAGAAAGTACCCCCATTGATTTTTGGAATCAGAAAGTTTTTACTTGTGGGGGACAAGTGGTTGCAGCGATCGCTGAGTCGGTTCTTTCTTCAGATGAATCTTTAAACCAATTTTCGTCTCACCTCTTAAGTAAATACTTTGAACAAAATCGTTTCGTGCAGCACCACTAAAAAATTACCAATTTTGATTTCGCGCAGTTACCGATTTTGGTGCGTGACTGGGAGTAATAGTGATATTTGGTCTGGAAAATGGTTGATTGAAGTATTGATAAGCAGCGCGAGAAATAGCATGAATAAATTCTTTGGCTTTGGGATCGTTGTCGGGACGACTAACCATAATTGCGACTAAATAACGCTTTCCAGAAGGCATATCGACGATCCCCACATCTCCTAACATAGAGCCAATATAACCAGTTTTATGAGCAATAGTAGCTCCTTGACCTAAACCTTGAGGTAGAAGCGTATTATTTTCCGTTTGTTTCATGATCTCTAAAAGCCGATCGCGCGATCGCATCGAAATCAATTCTCCTTTGTTGACTCGGGCTAAAATTTTGGCTAAGTCTTCGGGGCTGGTGGTATTTGTTCCTTCAATATCGGGTAAAGGATTGCGAATCGCTGTGGCAGTTAAACCCCATTCCTGAAAACGTTGGTTAAGGGCGATCGCGCCTCCGAGACGTTCGATTAACATATTGGTAGCGCTGTTATCGCTGATGGTAATCATTTTAGTCGCGGTTTCTAAGGCTGTATACTGGGTTCCGATCGCTTGATATTGCATATCCCCCGAACCCGTAGCGATCGTTTCTGGGGTTAAAGTTAAAGTTTCGTCGAGGCGAATTTTACCCGCATCCACATCTTGGAAAAAAGCAACTAAAATCGGTACTTTAATCGTACTAGCTGCCGAAAATGCAGTCGAACCTTCCCAGTTGAGGTACGCACCTGTATCGAGATCCACTAAAAATACACCCGGTTGCAGTTGAGGATTTTGCTGAAGCATTACTTGTAATTGGGTTTTCAGGGGCGTTATTTCCTGACTTAAAGGTAAAACTGGCGATGGTTGCGGTTCGATACTTGCTTGTAATTGATTTGTTTCCTTTTCGAGATTTTGCTCCGAGATTTGGGTACTGGGATCGACTACAGAAAGTAAAGTTCCCGCGATCGCTCCGAGTCCAACTGCTAAAATTAGTACGCGGACTCCATACAGCCACAGTAATGAAGAAAGCTTACGCGGCGGTTTATTGCCCCGACGCGGCGGTTTATTTCTCCGACGCGATGGCGGACGATTATTCGCTTCTGGGCGCGTTCTCGGCGCTTTGGGCTTCGGTACAGGTAATAAATCGGGGGACTTGCTTTTCGGCTGACGTTCTCGCCGACGCGAACCATTATTAGCCCCCGAACTAGGTCGGCGTAAAGGGCGATCGCTTGAGGATTGGGGTTTTGAGCGAGTGCGACGACGACTTTCAAAGCGCGATCTCACCACTTGTGAATCAGGTAACTTTTTCTTCAACAAATTACTAACACCAATCCGAAGCAAATCTTTATTGGTTTCAAGTGCAGAAATTTGAGATTTTCCTCGCCAATCCCAAGCTGCTGCACCTGCTGACATTTTTACTCTGGAAGATTGCGTTCTTGATTGCCGTACCACACCTACACTCCTGTTGTCGCAACTCGATTTTAGACTTTCACTCTCTCAATTAAGCAAAACTCGAACAATTAAGCATAACGATCGTCGTCCTTTCTGTGCAAAATCTTACAATACCTATTCTTTTTTTGCTTGTAATGCCCATTCGATCTGTCGGAGAATTCCCCGTAACATAGCTAATTCTTGTTTGGAAAGAGCGCTTCGATTATACAACCGCCGCAATTTTTCCATTCTCTTTGTAGCGGTATGGGGATAAAGATAACCGATTTTCAATAAGATTGCTTCTAAGTGCTGATAATAATTTTCGAGAGCATCTAAGGTAGCTGTATCTGAATCTACTGTTTCGGCTAGAGTTGGGGAATCAAATTCTTCCTGAGATATTTGATAAAGTTCGTAAACGCAAACCGCTACTGCTTGGGCAAGATTTAAAGAAGGATATTCCGGATTAGCGGGAATACAAACAAATCTTTGGGCTAATCCAAGTTCGGCATTGCTTAAACCGCGATCTTCCGGACCAAAAATTAACGCTGATTCACCTGCTTCTGTTAACAGCCAAGGTAAGGCATTTCGCGGCTGTTCGAGAGTCAGTGGTAAAGTACGAGAACGGGCAGTAGTGGCGATCGCTCTTTGACAACCTTTGAGGGCTTCTGGCAAACTCTCTACCACCAAGGCTTGTTTTAACACATCGGTCGCATGAACTGCCATTTGAATCGCCTCTTGTCCCAAAACGTTGCAGTGGGGCTTAACTAATACTAACTGCTGCAAGCCCATATTTTTCATTACCCGCGCTACTGAACCCACATTGAGTGCGCCCGCAGGTTCCACTAAAATAATTCGCACTTTGGTAAGTTCACTCATTGTCACTAAAATCAAATAGGCAGTTTAACGTCAACTTAGCATGGCTCGTCAGCGATCTAAATCCGATTTACCAACAAAAATTTGTCCGGTGTGTCAGCGTCCTTTCACTTGGCGGAAAAAATGGTCTGATTGCTGGGATCAAGTAAAATATTGTTCGGAGCGTTGTCGTCGAAGGCGATCGCAGATTGGGGATTAGGGACTGGGGACTGGTGAGGTGGGGACTGGTGAGGTGGGGACTGGGGACTGGTGAGGTGGGGACTGGGTTCAGTGAACAGTGAACAGTTAGCAGTTTATCCTCCTTGTCCTCCCCCTCTCCCCCCTCCCCCTTGTCCTCCCCCTCTCCCACCTCACCACGATCGCTTAAAATGACTGATGGCAGATGTAGAAGTAGAGAATCAGGTGCAACCAAAATTAATTATTCACGGTGGTGCTGGTAGTTCCCTCAAAGGTAAAGGGGGACTAAACGCAGTACGTCAATCGCTTCATTCGATTGTTGAAGAAATTTATGCTTTACTCCTCGACAAAGCTAGTGCTACTGAAGCGGTAGTTAAGGGCTGTCAGCTTCTAGAGGATGAACCTCGCTTTAATGCGGGGACGGGTTCGGTATTGCAATCAGATGGTCAAATTCGTATGAGTGCGAGTTTGATGGATGGTACTTCTCAAAGTTTTAGCGGGGCGATTAATGTCTCGCGAATCAAAAATCCGATCGCCTTAGCGAAGTTTCTCCAATCTCAAAGCGATCGCGTTCTTTCTGATTATGGTGCGGCGGAGTTGACGCGAGAGTTACAAATTTCTCCCTACAACCCCTTGACAGATAAACGTTTAAATGAATGGCTGGCTGAAAGGAAAGATAATTTCAGTAAAAGCATGGCTGGAGTGATCGCCGAAAGTGAAGCTGGACGCGGTACAATTGGCGTTGTCGCCCTGGATAGTCAAGGAAATCTCGCGGCGGGTACTTCTACTGGTGGGAAGGGCTTTGAACGCATTGGGCGCGTCAGTGACTCGGCAATGCCCGCAGGTAATTATGCCACCAAACAAGCGGCGGTTAGCTGTACGGGGATCGGAGAAGATATCATAGATGAGTGTCTAGCAGCGAAAATTGTGGTGCGCGTTACCGATGGTTTGTCTTTAGCCGCCGCTTTTGAACGTTCTTTTGTGGAAGCGAAACAAAATCAACGGGATTTGGGCGCGATCGGTATTGCTGCGACAGGTGCGATCGCCTGGGGCAAAACTAGCGACGTTCTCCTCGCTGCTTATCACGATGGTCAAAATATTGGCGACACTCTCGAATGGACTGACGAAAGTCTCATCGATTGCTCATGAATCTGAATGTGGAAATTCGCGGAGAGGGTTTTCCCCTTCTCTGCTTGCACGGTCATCCTGGTAGCGGACGCTGTATGTCTGTGTTTACCGAATATTTATCTCCCCATTGGCAAACTATTGCTCCCGATTTGCGTGGTTATGGCAAAAGTCGCCCTCTGGGTAACTTTTCGATGAACGACCATTTGAATGATTTGGAAGAATTACTTGACAAATTGCAGATAAAATGCTGTTTGCTCTTGGGCTGGTCTTTGGGAGGAATTTTAGCTTTAGAATTGGCACTGCGAAACCCTCAGCGTTATAGCGGTTTGATTTTAATCGCGACTGCGGCACGTCCTCGCGGCAGTCATCCGCGTGTAGGTTGGCAATGTATGTTAAATACCGGATTGGCAGGAGTTATTAACTCGGTTATTCCGGGATGGCAGTGGAATATCGATGTTTTTGGCAGAAATTCGCTCTTTGGCTACCTGATCCAACAACATACACCCCAAGCTTATCGCTATCTTGCCCGTGAAGGAAACCCTGCCTATGTGCAAACTTCTCTAACTGCTCATCGGGCGCTGAATACGGCTTTGAGAAAAGGTTATAATCGTCTTGGGGATTTAGAACTTATTCAAGCCCCATGCTTAATGCTGGCAGGAGAACGAGATCGTCACATTACGGCTGAGTCAAGTCGAGAAACTGCTCAAAAGTTAAAAAATTGCCAGTGGCACTGCTACCCAAATACAGCCCATTTATTTCCTTGGGAAATTCCTACACAGATGCTCGCGGATATAGATCGCTGGTTAGCAACACATCCGCAAGTAGGAGCAATAGCTAGGAAAGAAAAAAGTTGCTCGTAAGTGAAGTTTACCCAACTAAATTATAAAAATCCAATAATACCATTTTGCTTTTGAATAACTTCAACAGCAGCAACTTTTTCAGTTCCCAACCTTGACTAAGAAGGCTGTCCGCTAAGAGTGGGAATTCGGTCAAATTCAATTGGTTCAGCAACCTCATCAAAAACAGTCAAGTTATTTGGCTTGCAACGTTTGATACTAACTGCAATTCCCTGAGCATTTTCGTTTTTCAAGTCTTCGACATAACCTCCCGCCTCTTCTTCTGCTTCGTTTTTACTCATAAACGGACCGAAATAGTAAGTACAGCCAGGATTGTCAGTAACAATTTCTACCCAGCAAGCCAATCCGAAGAATTCCAGAATCTTAATCAATATTTCTTTCATGTTTTTTCCCCTATTTGGCAGTATGTAAATGGTGCTTTTTATTTGCTGTCCTTTACATTTATTTATACTCTGTTACATTTCTTTTTGCCAGTTCTCTTGAGGCGGAGATTCTAAGTAAAGACGGTCTGAACCCCTTTGACGATAAATTTCGTATAATGCCATACCTGCGGCTACAGAGGCATTCAGGCTTGGTGTTTTTCCTCGTAGCGGAATCGAAACCAAAACATCGCAACAACGTTGGGTCAACAAATTCAAACCTTCGCCTTCTGAACCTACAACTAATCCTATCGCACCAGAAAATTCCACTGCGTATAATGGTTTACCGATTTCGGCAGTAGTACCATAAATCCAGAAGCCTGCTTCTTTTAATTCTTCCAAAGCACGAGAAAGATTGACCACTCGTGCAACGGGAAAATGTTCCAAAGCCCCGGCGGCTACTTTCATCACCGTAGAGGTGATCCCGGTAGCTCGACGTTGGGGTACGATCATTCCTTGCGCTCCGATCGCTTCCGCGCTACGAATAATTGCACCGAGGTTATGGGGATCGGTAATTCCTTCCGCAATCACAATTACAGGTGCTTTGGTAGTAGCTTTGGCTTGGGCGATCAGTTCGGGTAATTCGAGATAAGAGTAGGGCGCAACTTGAGCGATAATTCCTTGGTGAGTTGCACCGCGACTAATTTGACTCAAGCGACGAGGTTCAACCTCGTCGATTACAGTTCCATTTGTCTTTGCTTGTTGGAGCAGTGAATGAAAGCGAGAATCATAGCGGAGTTTGGTTGTTACCCAAATCCGATTAATTTGGCGATCGCTCTCTAGCACTGCTAACACTGAATGGCGACCATAGACTAGGTCATTATCCTCTCTTTCGGCTGAATCGGTAGTTGATTGCGGATAGCGTTCCCGCTTTTCTCTCGATCCCGACGCAAATCTCTTTTTTTCTGGTCTTTTTTTCTGCCCGCGATCGACAATTTTTGGTTTGCGGTTTCCCTGGCTCATATTGTCATCAAATTCTAACTTTTACTAATTAAATTTCTGATTCTAGATCCAACTTTGCCAGCAATTCACTCAAACGCTGGGGATCTTTGAGATAGAGATAGCCGATTAATGCTTCTAAACTCGTAGCTTTTTGGTAAATTTCTCCAGATATCCGTTTAGGACGACTTGTAGCTGCATTACGTCCCCGTCGTAGAATTTCTCGCTCCCAATCAGTTAGGTGCGGTTCGAGAAAACTTAATTGAGCCGCTTGACTTTCGGCTCGCACTTGCGCCACTACTTGACGATGATAGGTAGAAATTCTTTTCGGTGGCAAAATGTAGCGAGTGCGAATATAAATTTCGTAAACTGCATCTCCCAAATAAGCCAAAGAACTTGGCGATAAATGTTCTGGTTTAAAGCCCAAACTAGCGTCAGCGAAAATTCCCTTGAATAGGGTTTCTATCCCAGTCAAAGCCGAATAGCTTGACTGTGTATTTGAACTATCTGGCTTTGGAGGTCTCACTATTTCTAGTCTGCCCGACTTCTCGTTTTACATTGTAGCTTGTTCTTCTCTTCACGAAACAACTATCTGACAAGTACCGCCAGATAGTTAAGAGTTATTATCCATCTGAAAGGTTCAGCTAGTCTCGATCTTGTCTAACGCTGCTTGCACCGAAGGCTGGAGGGAAAGAAACTTTTCTAAACGAACCAGCTTGACTGTTTGAGTCACGCGGGCATTAGTAACTATTTGCAGCGTTCCGGAGGCATTTTGTGCCTTTTTTACTAACTGTACCAAAGCACCTAACCCAGAACTATCGACAAAATCGATCTGGGACAGATCCAAAATGATGTTATTTGGACCTTCATCAATGAAATTGCCGATGACTCTCCGAAATGTTGGTTCGGAGAAGGCATCTAACAATCCTGTCAGACGGAAGATTTGGTGGTTTTCCCCGACTTCGCGCGTGCCTCTTAAGCTTACTGTCAGGTTTAGTGGCTCAGGAATAATCTCCTCCTCAAACTGTAGCGTTATTCAATCAAAGGTATAGTATATCGACAAATTCTTCTTTAGGAAAACCTTTCCCCAAGTTTTTTTAGATTCTTCTAGTTAATTACTGTTGTTTAGCAAATTTACTGTAATTTGTCAAGATATTTTCGAGATAAATTTTCCTTAGCTACTAGCTGGCAAAGAGAGAGACGTTGCATCGAACGTCTCTAGATTATTTCTCAGTTAGTTGGCATGATGTTCTCGCATTAACTTGACAAAACGCTCGAACAAATAATCAGCATCGTGAGGACCAGGGCTAGCTTCTGGGTGATACTGAACGGAAAAGAAAGGTAAATTTTTATGACGTAAGCCAGCGACCGTGCGATCGTTGAGGTTGAGATGAGTAATTTCCACATCCGGAGTTAAAGAATCGAGATCCACAGCAAAACCGTGATTTTGACTGGTAATCTCCACCTGCTGTTTTAATCCGGCAGGTTGATTTAAACCCCGATGTCCGAATTTGAGTTTGAAAGTAGATGCACCGAGAGACAAACCGAGAATTTGATGTCCCATGCAAATGCCAAACGTTGGTTTACCTTGTGCTAGCAAAGCTTTCGTAGTTGCGATCCCTTCACTAACGGCGGCGGGATCGCCAGGTCCGTTAGAGAGGAAAATACCATCAGGGTTGTGTTTGAGAATGTCTTCTGGAGATGAGTTAGCGGGAACAACGACAACGCGACAACCGTAACTGGCTAAACGTCGCAAAATATTGCGTTTGATGCCAAAATCAATGGCGACAACAGTTAAAGGTTCGCCGTTAGTCGCATCTTCCACAGGACGAAATTCCCAACTAGGATCGGTAGGATTAGACCATTCGTAAACATCTTTCGTGGTTACTTCCCGAACTAAGTTTAATCCTGCCATTGGTGGGGCAGCTTGGACGTGGCGGAGTAATTCTTCGGGATCGAGGATTTCGGTAGAAATCCCGCCATTCATCGCCCCTGACGAGCGAATTTTCCGAGTTAGGGCGCGAGTGTCAATGCCATAAATTGCCGGAATTTTATGTTCTTTGAGGTAGTCGGGTAAAGATTTTGTCGCTCGCCAATTACTGGGGCGATCGCAAATATTTCGGGCGACAATACCTTTAAGATGAGGTTGATAGGATTCTTCGTCTTCCGGGTTGACACCAGTATTGCCTAATTCCGGATAGGTGAAGATGACAATTTGACCGCAGTAGCTGGGATCGGTCATAACTTCCTGATATCCTGTCATTCCGGTATTAAAAACGACCTCACCGATCGCCGTTCCGGAGCTTCCCCCAGCATAACCCTTATATGTTGTTCCATCTGCTAGAACGAGTAGGGCTGGTTTAGCCTCTGTAATTCGCATATCTTTTCACTGTAAAACTTTTACTAATTCGTAGAATAGCATTCAGGCAGCTTCCCAGCAGCAGCGAGAGCGAATTTTGTTCAAATAACTACCGGGTAGGAATCGAAATACTAATAATTCTTATGGTAAATTTTGATGTGGAGATTCTCGACAAATTCCGTCAATAACTATAATCGTTAGTGCTTTACACCCCTACTAACCAATCTTTCCTCCTGAATTATCGAGAGTTAATGAATAAATGGTATACCAAGCAGGAAAAAAATGTGCTACCAAACTAAAGAGCTAATTTTTCGATTCGGAGTCATTGATGCGTCCTTATTTGCCTAGATATTCGATTTTGTTTATCCTCAGCGCCGCCATTAGTTTTGCTAATTTTGGCTGTGCAGACCCAAAATTGTCTCAGTGTAAAAAGATTATCGACATTGCCAATGATGTAGCAACAGAAACACAAAACCTCTCGGATAGTGGTAGTAATACCGATCCCCAAGCAGCACTGCAAGTAGCTAGTGCTTTTGAGCAAGCAGCCCAAGCAATGGAAACCCTAGAAAGCAAGGATGAACAATTACTTGATTATCAAGCTGGTTTAATTCAGGTATATCACTCTCACTCTCAAGCAACTCGCCAGTTTGTTGAAGCTTACGAAAAGAAAAATCGTGGTGCTGCGGAGGCGGCGTTGAAAACTGTTCGTGAAGCTGGAAATTTAGAACAAGAAGTGGTTAATGGTATTAACAATTATTGTAATGTCAACTAATAACTAAACGCTCCGCAGTGAGCGATTTACGAGCGAGGCTTGTGGAAACTAATCTGCCACCAAATTTAGATTTGGTGGCTAATTCAAATCAAGTTGTCTGGAATTAATAACTGATAACTAATAATCGATTTTAGCGTTGCTTTTCTTTAATTTCGTCGAGCATCGCTTCTGCTTGTCGAATGCCGCTTCGGTTATTATTTTCTTGGTAAAGATCGCGAGCTTTTTCAATAGCCGCGATCGCTTCAGAGTATCTTTGTCTTCCTTTTAAAGCTAACCCTAAATTATAATGAGCAGCAGGATTATTCGGAGCTAATTCGATAAGCTGACGATAAGCCACGATCGCCTCGATATGATTTCCCTGTGTTAGTAAAATCTCGCCAATTTCCGCTTGAGCATTGACAAAATTACGTCTGAGAGAAACAGCACGTCGGAAAGAGTCTAAAGCTCCCTCTAAATTCCGGCGTTGGCGATAAACTTTGCCAATATAGTAATGAATATCAGGATTTTGTCCATCCATTTTTTTCGCTTGTTCCAAAGCTGCTAATCCAGCATTCGTATTACCTTCACTTAACAAAGCAACACCTAACTGAAGCAGCATACCACTGCTGCGGGCAGAATTACGAGTAGCTTTTTGTAGTACCTCGATCGCTTCCGTAGTACGTCCTTGCTGAATTAAAGTAGTACCGAGGATTTCATAAGCTTCCTGATTATCAGGATCTAAAGCAATAATTTGTTGATAAGCCGCGATCGCGCCGTTATAATCTTCCTCGCGCAGTAAAACTACACCTAATCCTTGTAAATGCTTCAAATTATTCGGATCGATCCTCGCAGCATTCCGATAAGCATCAGCCGCAGTTCGATTATCTCCTGTTTGGGCGAGACTGTAACCAAGTGCGTAATAATATTCAGCATTATTCGCTTCTAAACTAACCGCTTGTCGATAAGCTTGGGCTGCTTCGCGATAATTACCCAAACGCGCTTGTAAATAGCCAATACCCGAAAATATCTTCGCATTTTCGCGATCTAAAGCCGCAGCCCGTTGATAAGCATTTACAGCCTGGACAAAATTTCCCGCATCAACTAATTCTCGTCCCTGCCGCAGCAGTTCGTCAATTTGTTGATTGCTCGATTGCTGAGACTGACTCAACAGTAAAGGTTGACTAATTTGAGCCTTAGCAGGCAGAGTAGTTACCAATCCAGTCAATAATAGACTAGCGACAAGAGAAAAAGTTTGTTTTTGCACGGCTATTTTGATAACAAGTGTGAGGTTAAATTTTTCAGTGTTACGATCGCCACAGTCCCCAATCAGGAAATCCTGGCGATTAACGCAACTAGGTTAGCATTTTAGTAGATTTGGCTTAGATTACAAGAAAAATTTGCCCAGGTCAATATCTGATTGTCACAATTACGGATGTCTGAGAAAATGCGATCGTGGAAGAAGCAACAGCGTCACGTCTGGTATCTCAGCAGATACGATCGGATATCATCTAATTGTTTACCAATTGATTAAAAATACTAATATTGAAAATTAGGTTTATTCACGCTCAGAATGAAACTAAGTCAACTGTTTAGTTTCGATAGTTTCACCCCTACCTTGAGTCAATAATTTATTTAACATAATTACTCTAAAATTTAGTTATAATAATTAAAGGACGAAAAGCAGCCGTAATTATCATGGAAGCTATTTTTTGGAGTGTCGAAGAAGTTGCCCACCGAGCAAAACAATTTTACGAAAATGGTATTCGTCAAGAAATTGAGTCTGGCGATAATCTTGGCAAAATGATTGTAATTAATGCTGAAACTGGCGAATACGGAATCGATCAAACTGGCGTAGAAACAGCCTTAAAGTTAAAGCAAAAAAATCCTAATGCTAGATTGTTTACTATGCGGATTGGTTACGATGTTGCTGTCAGCTTTGGTGGTGCAAGTGAGCGTATTGTAGAATGATTCACGGCAGATTAATCAATCGCATAATATCATTTAGAGATAGATTTTGCTGAAAATGGTTTGGTGTCGTTAACCAAAATACTCACTAAATAAATCTTTCTTCATCGGCTAAATATTATCTATGAAACTACAGCAAAATAAAAGTCAATTACGTCGTCAATTACTTAAACAAAGACTCTCTATCTCTGCACAAGAATGCCAAGAAAAAAGCGCAAAACTCTGCACTCATTTACAATCTTCGCCCATATTTAAGCAAGCAAAAACTATTCTCGCCTACTTCAGTTTTCGCTGCGAACCCGATCTTAATTTTCTCTTCACAAACACCGAAAAAAAATGGGGTTTCCCTCGATGTGTCGATAAATCTCTCTTCTGGCATCGCTGGCAGCCCGGAGAACCCTTAGAAAAAGGAAATTTTGGCATTTTTGAACCTCATCCAAATTCACCCAGCTTACAGCCCAATTTAGTCGATTTAATTTTAGTTCCCGCGATCGCCTGCGACTATCGAGGATATCGTCTCGGTTACGGTGGAGGTTTCTACGACCGAATGTTAGCTTCCCCAAAATGGCAAACCAAGCCTACCATAGGTATTATCTACGACTTCGCCTTTCTGCCCCAACTACCCAGCGATCCTTGGGATAAACCACTAGATGCAGTTTGTACCGAAACAGGTGTAAAAATAGTGACTGGGGACTAGGTATTGGTAACTGGGAATTGGGGGATAAACTGATAACTGGAAAATGCGGATACGTGACAACTGACTATGCAAGTTAAAAGCCAAAATCAAACCCAAAAAACTATTATCCTTTATTTGGTGCTAGGCGCGATCGCCTTTTTCATGCTTTTCCCCCTTCTCTGGTTGATTGGTACTTCCCTCAAATCCCCCACAGAAAACATTTTCGCATTTCCACCCCAACTAATTCCCACCCAACCAACCTTAGAAAACTTTAAAATCGTTTGGCAAACTTATCCTTTCGGACGCTATCTTTTCAATAGTATTTTCGTCGCCATTCTCACCGTAACCTTCAACTTACTATTTTGCTCATTAGCCGCTTATCCTCTAGCTAGACTGAAATTTCGCGGACGAGAAATAACCTTCGCCTTAATCGTTTCCACAATCATGATTCCCTTCCAAATCGTCATGATTCCCCTATATATCATCACCGTCCAACTAGGTTTAAGAAACACCTACTTAGGCGTAATATTTCCTAGTTTAGCCTCAGCATTTGGCATCTTTCTCTTACGACAAGCATTCCAAGGAGTCCCCAAAGAATTAGAAGAAGCCGCCCGCATCGATGGCTGTAGCGAATTAGGCTTATGGTGGCACGTGATGATCCCTGCAATTCGTCCCGCATTAGTAACCTTAGCAATCTTCGTATTTATTGGTTCTTGGAGTGACTTTCTTTGGCCACTTATTGTCCTCGATCGCCCAGAATATTACACTTTACCATTAGGCGTAGCTACACTAACTGGAACATTTTCCCTCGACTGGCGTTTAATTGCCGCAGGTTCAGTCATTTCTATTGCCCCAGTTTTGCTCTTATTTATCTTCGTGCAAAGATATATTATTCCTACTGATACGGGAAGCGGTGTAAAAGGGTGAATACCAATAGCGATGAATGTCAACTCTTGAAATAACAGATGCTACGATCGAAAGGCACTCGCTCATCTTCACCTAGCTATGACTACTCTGGTTAAACCTTCTGCTTTTATTCCCCAAGGATTACGAGTTCAGCAAATAAATCATCTAACCCTATTCAAATTTACCGATGAATTGAGCGCACGAATGCAAACGTTGCTGGACTTGAAAAAAGCGGACAGTCTCACAGCAGAAGAACTTCTCGAACTAGAAGCTATCGGCGAACTCGACGATATTTTTAGCTACATTAATGCGGTCATGGCTGCCCAAGCGAATGGTCATTCCTAAATCACTCTACGTCACGGTTCGACAAAGGGCGCAATTTCGATGCGAATACTGTCATTATCCCGAACTTCTCAGTTCTGCTCCGCTTTCAGTCGATCATATCCAACCCAAATCTTTTGGCGGCAGTGATGATTTAGACAATCTTGCTCTCGCCTGCCGTCGTTGCAATGAAAGACGTTACAATTTTACCACAGGTATCGATCCAGAAACAGAGACAGAAGTCCCACTTTTCAACCCACGTTAGCAAAACTGGTTAGAGCATTTTATCTGGTCAGTAGATGCTGTGAAAATCATTGGCAAAACACCATTTGGACGTGCTACCTGTAACCGTTTAGATTTGAATGATGAACGCCGTAAAGAACCATTCATTCAGAATGCGCGACGGCAATGGATAGCTGCTCAACTTCATCCACCCAATGACGACCCGCGACAATAAAACCTTTGGGTCAGCAGACGCAATGCTGATTAAATTGTACATTTCCATTGCACCAGTTTTGCTCTTATTTATCTTCGTGCAAAGATATATTATCCCCACTGATACTGGTAGCGGCGTAAAAGGCTAAATACGTTGATTGTGTAACAGATTGTGACAAAAATAGCGAGTTTGCATAAAAACGACAATTAATTTCCGAGATGTATATGGTAGGCAAAAAATCAGTTTTGAATTTGCCAATTATTTAGTGTATTGAGAGGAAATTATTGTCATGACTTTCAATATTGAATTCGACTATCGCTTTGACACGAATGGCTTTTTTGACGATGCAGAAAGAAGAACAACTCTTGAAGCCGCCGCTCAAATCTGGGAAAATTTAATTGACGACGAATTTGATAATGTTCCTGCTGGAATTGAAATTACTGTCAGGAATCCTCAAACTGGTGAAGAAAACCAAGAGGTTATTTTAGATACAGAAATAGATGACCTACTCATTTTTGTTGGTACTCAATCTCCTCCATTTGGTATTGGTATAGATGGTGATGCCCTAGCACGTGGAGGACCAAGAACTACTGATGGCTCTGATTTTGAACCGTTTGCTGGTAATATTTCCTTCGATCCTACTCCTTCTTTTAATGATGGTAGTTCTGCTGATTGGTTTTTCGATCAAACACCTGAGACTGATGACGACCAACCGTTTGGAAGTATAGACTTTCTCGAAACAGCTTTACATGAAATAGGTCATGTCTTAGGTATTGGTACTGCCAATATTTTTAGCACAATTGGTGAAGAAGGAGCTTTATTTGATGGACCTAATGCTCTTAGTGTCAATGAAGGTAATCCTATTCCTTTAGAAAACGATCTCGCTCATGTATTAGATGGTTTTACCTTAAGGGATGGAACACAAGCTTTAATGTCTCCTGTAGATTCATCTAGGGTACCAACTGTAGTTGATTTAGCACTCTTAGCTGATATTGGCTATGAAGTTGATTTAAACCTAGATAACTCTCCACCCGTTGCTGTCTTTGATACAGCGACGACTACTGAAGGTGAAGCAGTTGAAATCAATGTTGTAGAAAATGACACTGACAGCGATGGTACTCTAGACTTAACCAGTGTCACTGTCGCAACTCAACCTACAAATGGTACAGTTGCGGTTGATGCGACGACGGGAGTAATAACTTATACACCCAACGCTGCATTTACGGGTACTGACAGTTTCACTTACACCGTAGACGATAATGAGGGAGAGACTTCTAACGCTGCGACTGTCGAAGTTACTGTTGATGCCGATGTAGCAAATGTTGCACCCGTCGCTACTAACGATACCGCGACAACAGCCGAAAATACAGCGATCGCGATTCCCGTTCTCGACAATGACACCGACAGCGATGGTACTCTAGACTTAACCAGTGTCACTGTCGCAACTCAACCTACAAATGGTACAGTTGCGGTTGATGCGACGACGGGAGTAATAACTTATACACCAAATGCAGAGTTTACGGGTAGTGACACTTTCACCTACACCGTAGACGATAATGAGGGAGAGACTTCTAACGCTGCGACTGTCGAAGTTACTGTTGATGCCGATGTAGCAAATGTTGCACCCGTCGCTATTAACGATACCGCGACAACAGCAGAAAATACAGCGATCGCGATTCCCGTTCTCAACAATGACACTGACAGCGATGGTACTCTAGACTTAACCAGTGTCGCTGTCGCAACTCAACCTACCAACGGTACAGTCAGTATCGATGACACGACAGGAGTAATAACTTATACACCCAATGCTAACTTTACGGGGACTGACAGTTTCACATACACCGTAGACGATAATGAGGGAGAGACTTCTAACGCTGCGACTGTCGAAGTTACTGTAGATGAAGATGTAGCAAATGTTGCACCAGTCGCTACTAACGATACCGCGACA
>NZ_JAAHBQ010000058.1 GCF_020144665.1 Oscillatoria salina IIICB1
CTGGGGGAGAGGTTAGAAAAACAATCATCTACCTTTCCATAGCAGCAACAGACTTCGGAACAGCCGCCGTCAAAACTTCATTCCCGCTATTAGTAACCAAAACATCATCTTCAATTCTAATTCCAATTCCGCGCCAACGTTCGGGAACTTCCGGCTGTCCTTCCACTGGTTTAATATTCGGACCAATATAAATCCCCGGTTCCACTGTCAAAATATTCCCAGGTTGCAAAATATACCAATCTTCTTCATTATATTTATATCCGCCCGAATCATGGACATCTAAACCTAACCAATGTCCGGTACGGTGCATATAAAATGGCTTATATTTCTCTTCTTCAATAATTTCTTCAATGTCGCCGACTAAAAGCCCTAATTCCATCAATCCTTCCACCAAAACCCGCACGGCGGTATCATGAAAAAGATTGTAAGGATTACCAGGTTTTACTTGTTCAATTGCTTGTTGTTGCGCGTCTAAAACTAATTCGTAGATAATCTTTTGTTCGGTAGTAAATTTTCCACCCACGGGGAAAGTCCGCGTAATATCACCGTTATAATAACCGTAGGAACAACCAGCATCAATTAACAATAAATCTCCGTCTTGGAGTTGGCGATTATTCTCAATGTAGTGCAGGATACAGGAATTTACGCCGGAAGCGACGATAGTAGGATAGGCTGGTCCGATCGCGCCTTTTAAGCGAAAGGTATGTTCGATTTCCGCTTGGATTTCGTATTCGTAGCGTCCGGGCTGGCTAAATGCAAAGGCGCGGTTTTGTGCTTCGGCGGAAATGGCGGTTGCGTGGCGGATAAATTCAATCTCGGTGGGGCTTTTTACTTGCCGCAAGGGGTGTAAAATCGTGTTCGTGGACTCTAGTACCATTGGTCCAATTCCGTGCTTCTGGTAGCCTCTCATCAGCATTTGCCAGTGTCGGAGAATAGTAGCATTGAATTGGCGATCTCTTCCTAAATGATAATAAATTTTCTCGGCTTTTTGTAAATATTGTGGTAGTTTTTCGTCAAGTTCATCGATCGGATAAACTTCATCCGCGCCTAATTGTTCTTTTGCTGCTTCGACTCCTAAAAGATAACCCGTCCAAGTCTCTTTTTCGGGATTTTTCGGCTGCACAAATAAGACGAAATTATGTTCTTCGTGGTGAGGTGCAAACACAGCGACTGCTTCGGCTTCGTTGAAACCAGTTAAGTAATAAAAGTCGCTATCTTGACGAAAAATGTATTCGACATCGTTGTGCATTACCGCAGTTGGTGCGCTACGAAAAATAGCTGTTCCGTTGCCGATTTTTGACATTAATTTTTCGCGACGTTGGCGGTATTCTGCTGGTTCGATTTGCATTTTTCCTGGTAATTTGTTGGTGGTTAGTTGTTTCTTGTGTAGAGATTTTGTAGGCAATGTCTCTACAGGATTATGGAATTTAGGTAAGATTTATATGTTTTCTCTATTGTGATTTTAGCGCGACTAAAGTCGCAACTACGAACTTAGTTGATTTGTTTTTATTGGGATTGAGAATGATGGTTTTTTTGGCATTTTTTTGCTGGAGGTTTGGGTTTGGGCGCGACTAAAGTCGCGACTACGAACTTAGTTGATTTGTTTTTATTGGGATTGAGAATGATGGTTTTTTTGGCATTTTTTTGCTGGAGGTTTGGGTTTGGGCGCGACTACGAACTTGGTTAAAAGTTGTAAGAAAAGACGCGAATTTCTGTTCCTGAATTTGGTAAATCTTGAGAAGTAATTGTAATTTTATCTTTCTCAAGTCGCTTAACTGGCATTCCTTCAGTTAACTGCAAAAATTCGTCAACGGGAGCAATATTACAAGCGGTTTCATCGGCGGCTGCGGTACGATAATGGGTAGGAACAACGATTTTGGGACTCAAAACTTGCATTGCTTGTTTGGCTTCTCTAGCATCGTAAGCTTTTGGTCCTCCACCCACAGGAATTAAGGCGAGATCGGGCGTTCCCATGAGGATTTTTTGTTCGATTTCGATGGGTGCGGCGGCACCTCCCATGTGTAAGATGTCCACTCCGCCTTGCTTCCAGCGCCAAGCAACGTTTGTTCCAAAGCGTAGTCCTTGTTGGCGATCGTGGGCAATTCCTATTCCTTGAAATTGGACATCTTTGAGTCGGTAAACACCTGGTTCAAAGAGGATTTTTGGGTTTCCTGGTAAGTTCTCAGCCGCACCTTCATCTAACATTTGACTGCTGATTAATACTAAGTCTACTTCGGGACGAGGTAAACGATAACCTGCGGTACAACCAAGGGTGCGAAATGGATTAACTAAAATGCGTAAATCGCTACCAGTAAATAAGAAACAGGTGTGTCCTAACCATTCGACGGTGAGGGCGTTATCAGTTTGGGCTTGGACAATTTTAAAGGGATTAAAAGCGGTGGCTGTTGCTGTTAACAAACTTGCTCCCGCGTAGCGCATTAGCTGTCGCCGTTTCATTATGCTTTAGTAATTTGTGATTGGTTATTTGTTACTGGGGAATGTCAATTAATTAATTTGATTACATTCCGAGGAAAGAGATAAGAGAAAGTTCCGCAATAGCTGTTTTCCAGCATTGGTAAGAATGCTTTCTGGATGAAATTGGACTCCTTGGATGTGCGGATAGTTCCTGTGTCTAACTCCCATAATCGTACCATCTTCAACCCAAGCGGTTATTTCGAGTATGTCGGGAAGGCTATCTTTATCGATGACTAAACTATGATAGCGAGTGGCGGTGAAGGGACTGTCAAGCCCTTGGAAAACGCCCAGATTGTTATGATACACTTCTGAGGTTTTGCCGTGCATTAATACGGGTGCTGAGATAATTTTGCCACCAAAAATTTGTCCGATGCTTTGATGTCCTAAACAGACTCCTAAAATTGGTATACTAGAACCAAGTTTAGCGATTAACTCTAGGGAAATTCCGGCATCTTCGGGACGACCGGGTCCGGGGGAAATGACGATCGCCTCGGGTTGTAATTGCTGAATTTTGTCAATGTCAATTTGGTCGTTGCGGTAAACTTGAATATCGCGCGCAACTGGGATTTCAGTTGCTAGTTCTCCCAAATATTGGACTAAGTTATAGGTGAAGCTGTCGTAATTGTCAATAACTAGGATCATCCACTAATCTCCTAGGGAACTAGAATATTAGTGTAACCATCGGCGGTATTAAAAGCCACCCTCCGACAAAAACGGCAGCGATCGCGGCAATTAATACTGCACCTGCGGCACAATCTTTGGCTACTTTGGCTAGTTCGTGGTATTTTTGTCCTACTGTCAGGTCTACTACTGATTCGATCGCGGTGTTTAATAATTCTAAGGTCATCACCAGAGCGATCGTTAATCCCAAGACTCCCATTTCCGCAGGATTGAGATGCAAAAATATGCCTAGAGTGATTACGACAATTGCTACACAAGTGTGAATCCGAAAGTTACGCTGGGTAACGAAGGTGTAATAAACTCCTGCCCAAGCATATTTAAAACTAATTAGCAGATTTGGGGCAATCTGCCAAGCTAATTCGCGCTTTATTCGTGACTTTTGCTCGCTTCGATTCAATGGCTGCGGCTCAATTTTTTCTGGCATTGAGGGTATACTTAAAGGTAATATACCACCAGAAGATATTATTTTTTCTGCTCCAGCCAAGTTTAAATTTAATCTCATTTTCAAAGTCCAGTCAAGACTACATTTAAGTATATTTATTAACCTCTATAGCTCAGATCGTAAATTTACCGATCGCTACGAACAATTCCCACAATTTCCAGTAGTTTCTCTTGTTCGCTCAGCATCTGATTTAAACTTGCTTCATCGGGATGATCCCAACCGAGTAGATGCAATAAACCATGACTGGCTAACCAAGCAATTTCGGTTTCGAGGGAATGTCCTTGCTGTTGAGCTTGTTTTTGCGCGGTTTCCACCGAGATAACTATATCTCCTAAATAGAGAGGTTCGCGAGCAAGCTCTGCTGCTAAGGCTTGAGGAAAGTTTACCTCAAGTGTGGCAAATGCTAATACATCGGTTGGTTGATTTTTTTGCCGATACTGAGCGTTGAGCTGCTGAATTTCGCGATCGCTACTCAAACGTAAGCTTAGTTCATAACTTTCTGCTTTTGGTAACTCGCTATTTCTTTTTTCTAACCATTTTTGCAGCCACTCTTGACATTTGGACTCATTTATGATATATAGCTCGTCAACAAAATGATTTTGCAGGTTAACTTCGACGGAGATTTTCTCGACTGGAGAAAAAGACATAAGTTATTGTTTTAGCGAGTAAGATAAGAAATACCAATAAAAAAAGCAAGCAAGGCGATCGTAGTTAGGAAAAAATGTTTTAGTGAGGTACCCCGCTTGCGTACCATGTTTCGCATTGCTAGTTTCGTGTAACTTGGTGCAGCTTCGGTATTTGTTTGAGTTTCTGAATTTTGAGTTTCGGTAGATAAATTGCTCATAAAAACGAGATGAAGATTGTCTGTTGAGATTAATGTAACAGTTTATTGCCAAAGTGGTAGCTCAAACTAATTGAGTTTCTTGACGCAGGTAAGCTTCGATAAACGGATCGAGATTACCATCCATGACATCATCAACCGCCGAAGTTTCCTGATTAGTACGCAAATCCTTAACCATTTGATAAGGATGAAAAACGTAGTTGCGAATTTGATTACCCCAAGCAGCTTCAACAATATCACCGCGAATTTCCGTGATTTCTTGAGCTCGTTGCTCAAGAGCAACCACAAGTAACTTAGCTTTCAGTAAAGCGAGGGCTTTTTCCTTATTTTGCAGTTGCGATCGCTCCTCAGTACAGCGTACAGCGATCCCGGTCGGAATGTGAACAATTCTTACGGCTGTCTCGACTTTATTGACATTTTGTCCGCCTTTACCACCAGCGCGAGAAGTTGTAATTTCCAAATCTCGATCGGGAATATCAAGCGCGATCGCCTCATTATTTAAAAGTGGCATTATTTCGACTCCAGCGAAACTGGTCTGCCGTTTACCGTTAGCATTAAAAGGAGAAATACGGACGAGTCGGTGAGTTCCTTTTTCACCTTTCAGGTAGCCATAAGCATAACGTCCGACAATTTCCAAAGTTACCGATTTGATTCCCGCTTCATCACCTTCGGACATTTCCGCGATGCGAACCTGATAACCTTGTTTTTCCCCCCAACGAGTATACATTCGCAGTAACATTTCCGCCCAATCTTGAGCATCAGTACCACCAGCACCCGCATTAATCGTCAAGACTGCTCCTTTAGCATCGTAAGGAGCCGAGAGCAGTTGTTGCAACTCCCAACGGTCTAATTCCTGATTTAGCTTATGGATATTCGTTGACGCTTCTTCCAGCAAAGCTGCATCAGTATCCAACTCCAAAAGTTCGGCGATCGCCGCAGTATCCTCCAGATTACTACACCACTGTTGATACTGTTCCCAACTCGATTTCAACTCATTGAGTTCTTGAAGCGTAGTTTGGGCAGTTTCCTGATTATCCCAAAAATCCGGTTGTGCCGCTAAATTTTCTAAATCTGTAATTTTCGCTTGTAAAGCAGGTAAGTCAAAGATAGTCCTGGGTTTTCCCCAGGCGAACCGACAAAGTTTCAACTTCCCGTCTAATATCTGTTGTTTCCATCTTTTTTACTACGAAGCTATTGATTAGTTAGTTACCATTTCTGATTTTAGCTAATTCACAGCAAATTCTGTATGAGGACGAATTTCGGGAGGATGGAAACCAAGGACAATCTGATTTTTGGGAATACCTGCGGCAACTAAGTCGTTAGCGATGCCATCTTCTGTACCGTCTCGATGAATCCAAATTTTCTCATGCAAAATTTCAATATGAACCAGACAACCATGTACCCGTTTTTCGTTATTCCAGCCTAAAGTAATCAAAAGATAATTATTGTCATCTTTACTGATTATGAAACGCCTTTCTAAATCGCCATAAGAATAAGGAATATTGTAATATTCCCGCAAAACACTTTCAATTATTTGGCGATGTTCATTTAATCTATCCATTGCACAATTTCCTCCGTTTTTGGCTGAAAAATAAGCAAATTTAAGTTGTTTTTTCTTAAAATTAGATTACCAATGGGTTCTGAAAAAATATCTTGAAAGGTTTTTTGAGTAATAGCTAAATATAAACGTCTCTCAACTTCAGTTTCTTCTAAGATGTTTTGGTAAACAATGTATTGTCCAACTGCTTTTTCTAAATCGTTCATTTGAGAAGCACCAGTGAAACTTTTAATTTCAACAGCTATTTTTTGTTCTCTTTTCTGAGCAGCGATTAGTTTTTTTGCACCCAAATCAACAAATAAATCCTTCTTTCCGTACTCTATAGTTAAGGGATCGTTAGTAATTGTCCAGCCGTCTTTGATGAGAGCTTTTTTTACAGGATCGTGGTAAATATCTTTAGCAGGCATCTATAACACTTTCTACGTCTTTAATTAACTAACCTATAGCCGGATATCTTTTCATCTCCAAACAACCTGTAAATCAAGGACAAAACCTGGTAATACTTCTTCTCCAGATAAACTCATAGGTGACTCTAAAACCTCAACATCTTGATTTTGTCGATAAATTTCTACCCGTTGATTTTTCGCATCAATTAACCACCCCAAACGCAAACCATTAGCTAAATATTCCTGCATTTTTTGGCGTAAAGGTTTCATGTTGTCACTTTTTGAACGCAATTCTAGGGCAAAATCAGGACAAAGAGGAGGGAAAGTTTCTTGTTGTTCTGATGTTAAAGTATCCCATCTTTCTTGACTCACCCAAGCAGCATCAGGAGAACGATTTGCACCGTTGGGAAGCCGAAACGCTGTCGAAGAATTAAACGCAACTCCTAAACCTGTTTGATGATTCCAAAACCAAAGTTGTCCTTCGATTTCAATATTTCGTTTTCCCGTATTTCCCCCAGTAGGTGGCATAATAATTAATTCTCCTGTAGCTGTAAGTTCGAGTCGTACATCTCGATTAGCAATAGCAAGTTGTTCAAACTGTTCTTGAGTTACTCTCAGAGTTTGGGGGATAATAACTGGAATTATGTTCATCGTTATTTGCTATATTTGCTACAGAGGGGTTTTCTGGGAAAACAATGAATAAATTTTAACCCCTCACTCGAAAGTAAGGGGTTGATATCTCAATTTTAATTGAATTTAGTGGGCAGAGAGAGACTCGAACTCTCATGACCAGTGGCCGCTACATTTTGAGTGTAGTGCGTCTACCAATTTCGCCATCCGCCCTTGGTGTCAACTTTACCATTATAACTTGTTTCTCGTTGATTTAGCAAGTGCTGATAAGATTGAGAGCTTGCCCAGCGATCGATTTCTCGCGCCCGGAGTACGGGGACGGGATGACTCAACTGGGCTGTTTGTGCGGATTTGAGCATTTCGCCGAGTTCAGTTGAGTCGATCGCGTCGTAAGCCCTAGCTTGGTCGATAAAGGCATCGAGGTTTAACATGGGGGCGAGGGTGGGGGAACCGCCTGCAAGTTTCATTAATACTGACATGACGACTCTTGGTTCTTGTATGGCAAGTAAAGCGGCGCGATCGCAGCTAAATTCTGCACATCTTACCCACTCTAACATCTGTGTTTGTAAGCTTTGAGCGATTACTGCACCCCAGGCGGGTAATAAACTTGCACCTAAAACGATTAAGTTGGCTAAAGTTAGGTAGACTCCATGTTCGCATTTCAGATGTCCCAATTCGTGGGCGATTACTGCTTGGATTTCTTCTGGGGTTAAAATCTCAATTAGCGAGGTATGCAAAACGATAAATGGTTGTTTTCCTCGCATCGCAAAAGTGTAAGCGTTAGGAACTGGATGCTGTTGCACGTAGAGTTGAGGTGGTTCGAGGTCGAGAATTCGACAAGCTTCTAACAGCAGTTTGTGAATATGTGGTAGCTGCTTTTCGCTGACTAAAACGCTCGAAGCAATATTATTCAGGTAAAAAAATTGTTCTCCTACAGACCCTAGTAAAGTACGCACCGCCAAATCTAACCCTGGCAACTGTTTCAACGCGGTGGTAGCTTGCAAGTCCAGGGGATGGCGAAATTCGTTTGCTTTCAGACCGATTAATTGTACTTTGGAAAATTCCATTTATAGTATCGATAATTTAGAAATTTCAAGGCGATCGCTAGGGCGAGCGCACAATCTTTACTTTCCTTAGTATATCGTCTTCCAGACAATTTCCTTCTCTATACATAAAATTTTCTTTTTGTCAAGGAAATTATTCTGACTCACCGAACAACCACTTTTCAACTTTTTTTAAGCTTTTCCAATCAGATTTACGGTTAAAGCCATCTTGAATATTTTCTTGCAAATCGCTACGGACTTGGGGATCGAGAGAAGCCATTTGCTGTGCCACTTCAATATGTTCTCGGACACCTTTTTTGCCAGTTTCCAGCATTGCCAGCACCAAATTAACGCGAGCTTGGGGGGCATTAGCATCGAGTTTAACAGCCTTTTGAGCCGCTTTCAGAGCCAAATCAGCTCGTTCAGTCAGGAGATAAAGCCAAGCTAGAGAACTCCAAGCTGCGGACATTTTCGGAGAGCGATCGCAAATTTCCTGAAAAACCGGAATCAAACTTTCCGCATCTTCACCAGCTTGATAACGTTCAAAACCACTTTCAAATAAATTCGTAACAGTATCAGTCATTTTCTTTTTTGACAGCCAAATAAGAGGGGAACAGTTCCCCTCCAACCTTTTATTAAACACCAAAAGACTTACCGCAACCGCAAGTTTGGTTAGCGTTAGGATTAGTAAATTGGAAACCGCCACCAATGAGAGAATTACTGTAATCCAAACTCAGACCGTAAAGATACAGCAAACTCTTAGGATCGCAGACAATTTTAAAGCCATCGTAATCAAAGACCTCATCATCATCGCGAATCTGGCTAGGATCTTCAAAATCCATCAGGTAAGACATACCCGAACAACCGCCATTGCGGACACCAACGCGCAAACAAAGATCTTGTCCGCCTTGTTGTTCTTTCAGCATCAGAACGTGCTTCAGGGCATTTTCCGTAAGTTGAATACCTTTTTGGGGAGTAGAAGTTGCTTGTGTCATCTTATTTATGAGTGACTCCTAATGGGAAATGGTTTCTTACTTACTTAATAATGTTAGCGTTGCCATTCACATCCACATCAATCAGTCTACACCCGACCAGTCACGAACAAACCTAGTGTGAAATCCTCCCAAACCAAATCAAAGATTATTGACATCTACCATCTTAGACTTCTTGTAATAGAATATCGTCATGATTCTAAATTACACCTACCGAATCTATCCCGACAGCCAACAAACCCAACTGCTTGAGAAGTGGTTGGAAACGTTGCGGGTATCTTACAACTATGCGTTGCGGGAAATCAAAGATGGGATGGCTTCGCGTAAGTGTCCCATTGATGCGGGGTTTGGGCAATTTCGGTCTATCCTCAAGTTTGTCGGCAAGAAACGAGGTTTATTTGTTGGAGAAGTAGACCACAAAGGAACTTCTCCGACTTGCCCCAATTGCCCGATCGCGGTAAAGAAAGAACTCTCTGAACGGCTACATTCCTATCCCGAATGTCAGGCTCGAGTAGACCGTGATGTGGCGGCTGCTCAAGAAATCTGTAATCGTGGAAGAGAAACGTATCGAGGGACTCTGGAAAAGCAAGAAATCGGCTCTCAGCGTCGAGGTGTCGGGGGCTATGTGCCTCGATAACTAGCGTAGAGGAGCAATACCCAATCGTGAGGTTGGGAAGCCAACACTCTAATCAGAGAATTGAGTGTTGGAGGATGTCACATTAGGATAACAAGTACAGGATATAAATCCCAAAGCCTTTTTCTACTCAACTGATTTTGAGCTGCTACTATGACTGCCTTTTCTACGACTACACAGCGTCGTCTTAAGAAACTCCCGCAAATTCCCAGCGTTTGGGAAGGCGATCGCCGTCCTTTGTCGGGAATAGCGGAAAACCTCGATCCCGATAGTGAAGATAAAGGAGAATGTATTGTCTGGTTAGATGGCTCCGAAGGGGTAGTCAGGGGGATGGAAGTTGTTTCTCCGGAAATGGGACCCGAAGCGATCGTCCGCACATTGCTGCGAGCAATGGAAAATCCCCAAACACCTGCAATCCCAGCACGTCCGCGCAAAATTGTCGTTCGCGATCGCGAAATTCAGTTTTTTTTGCGGGGAGCTTTACAAAATTTAGATATTAGCATTGATTACGTTCGCGAACTACCTGTCATCGACGAATTTTTTCGCGGTTTCTCAGAAATCACTAGCCACAGACCTCCGGCTTTACCACCAAAATACGCTGAGATAATGTTCCAAGTTGCCGAAGGCATTTGGTTTGCCGCACCTTGGGAATTACTGGCAGATTATCATATTTTGTCAATCGAAATTCAGCCGAGCGATCGGGACTCGCGACAATGGGACATCAAAAAACTTTACGCTTGTGTAATGGGAATGCTGGGCAAAGAATACGGAGTTCTATTGTATCGTTCAGAAGAATCGCTCAAACAATTTCGCGCCGCAGCCGCGACAGAAGAATCAATCGAAAGATTAGAAAAAGCATTTTTAGCCCAAGATTGTTGGTTTTTGAACTTCGAGTCTGTAGACAATGATTTCGACCCAGAAGACGAAGATTTTGACTTAGCCGAACTAGAAGAATCAGAAATTCATCCCTTCTTTGGCAGCGTACATCCTTATGAAGGAATGCGACCATTTCTCGACGAAGAAGAAGCGATCGCCGTTTATGTCGCCCTCAAAGCCTTACTTAACTTTATCGAAAAATTCCGGCGCCAGTTAGCCAAGAATACAGAAGCAGCGAGATCCAAATCTTTCTCGATTTCACTACCGGGAAAAACTACTGTCACCGTAGAAGTTTCAACTCTACCAGAATTAGCCGACGAACTCTTAGCGATCGGACAAGCAGAAGCCCAAGACTCAGAAATGACCACTTCTGTCACCGTACCGTTACAAGATGACTTGATTCCAGAAGATTCTTTTCGTAGTTTAGGGGTCATGCCTTGGGACGCGATCGAAAGCGTCAGAAATAATAATAAAAAATACTATCAATCTTTGGGAGCTTCTCGCCAAGGAGAAGGAATGCCGATCGTCTTAATTCAAACTTCTCGTCCCAAAGCCAAACTTCTCAGCGAAAAAATCCAAGCTGAAGGAGGCTTAAAAGCAATTTGCTTCAACCCAGGAGAAGATCCTTTTACAGATATGAACTACGATCTGGGCATTTTGCAAACTGGTAAAGGCAATTTATTTTTGTTTGGCGAGTTTATTGGCGACGATCCTACTCATCTTGAAGCCCGCAAGCAATGGGATCGTCGCTGTCTACAAACTCAAGGTTACTGTGGTTTAGTGATTGCTAGTGGGCTAACAGGAGCGGCTCGTGGCAATCCTCAACTGCGCGACACGATCGCTTTATTTGAAGCCAAAGCCATCTCAGCCGAAGAGTTGGGTATGGGTGTGCTTCAGTTGATGCCGATGTTAGATTTTGAGTTAGATTAATCGGGGATTGGGGATTGGGTTCAGTTATCAGTGAACAGTTAGCAGTGAACAGTTATCAGTGAACAGTTATCAGTTATCAGTTTATCTTCCCAATCCCCACCTCCCCAGTCCCCACCTCCCCAGTCCCCAATACCTCTAAACCGCTAAATAGAAAAAGCTCAGAGTTGCCCAAGCATTAACATCAAAAGCATAAATATCCGTAGCCGAACCGATCGCCTCAGCCGGAACTGCACTAGCTGCGTGCAAATCTTGCATCATTGCTCGTGCTACTTGTAAAGGGTTAGATAAATCAATAATGCGCTCTCCTTCTCCTCGACGAGGAGGACGACTTTCACCGATCGCTGATAAGGTGCGATTAAAGGGGGATTTACTAAAGACAAGCTGGATTTCAGCTAAACCTGCCGGACCGGGAACCGCTAATTTAAAGGAAGCAGAAGGTCGTGGAATCACAATCTTTTCTCCTGGAGGAATGACTGTATTAATCAATTTTGGTTTAATTGTCGTACTATCTTCGCTACTACTTTCGGGCGAATAAAGCCCAATTGCATTACCCCCAGAATCAATTCCCATCAGCATCATATAAACCGGGATCTCGCTAATATTTTCTAATTGAAATTGAATCTGACTACCAATAGGGATTGAAGGTAATAATTCTTGAGTCTCCCAAGCTTGACTATTTGCCTCTAATAATTCCTCAGCTTGCTCCGACTCGATCGTCAGTGAAGCTCTTAAGCTAGGATCTCGCCTGGTTTCTCGACGAATTAATTCGACATTTTCACTGTTAACTCTAATCAAGCTTGCTCTGACTCCCAACCGAGATGAGGCTTCATTGGCAGTTAAACGTAACAGTTTGGCTGCTAGCAAGGTTTGTAATTTCGGCACTAAACGATCTACTGCTGATTTAACTGCTTCTGTATCCGATCCTGCCGTATTTGGGATCGAAACTCCACCAACCGTGTACAAGCCATAACCTTTTTTCGGTAGAGGTTCAGCCCCATTTTTTTTAGCAGTTTTAGTAACCGTGTTAGCGCGACCAAACAAACAATCAGCAGATTGCTCCCCGGCGGTTACGACTGAAGAAACCAAATCAATATTAGCAAAAGCACTGGTGGCATCTACTCGCTCAATACGTTCCATAGCTGAACCTAAAGCTACTGTCAAGCCAATGTTGCGGGGCAATACTCGTATTGCTTCTTGCAGCAGTTGCCCGTTTTGCAGTTGATAGCCTTCAGGAATTGTTTTTTCTACCAATTTGGCTTTGGCTGTCAAACCAGTGCGAGAACTAAGTTGTAATTCTACGCTGGGGATCTCAGCTTCGGTTTCTGTAACTGTTGGTACGATGAGGAAGCGAGATGAACTTCCGTAGTATTGCATAACTTTTGCTGGCAGTCCGCCTAAATGTAGTTTTGCCGTTTTGCCATCTTCTTCTACCTTGGTGATTACTGCTTCCGCACCCATTTCTTGAGTTGGCGGCAAGTAATAAGTAAGTATCGCAGGATCGTTACTATTTTTTCCTGCTAGTTGCGGTTGTTGCTGAGTTCCGATAATACGTTCGATGACTTCCGAGGCACGTTGGAGAGTAATATAAACCGTGCTTGCTGGCGTTACTTGCCAGAGATACTGAGTTAAAGCATAAGTGAATAAGCCAGCGCTAAAACCATCTAATTCTGCTTCTGTTGCTAATTGATTGTTTCTCGCAGCTTTTAAGATAATGCCAGGAATTCGAGCGAAAATGTTTTTACTTTGAAGCTGTGTCTCGGAAAAATTAAGTTCTGCGAGGAGTTTTGCCTGGAAAGCTAATTCTGCCTCAGAAGGTTGGGCTGCGGGTGGTTTGGGGCAAGAACGCACGCGCAGGTTGCCTAGGAGAGTTTTACCACTTCCGGTATAGCTAGTATCGAGGATCGTGGTCAGCTTTTCTGTAGCTAGCGATCGCGCTAGTAAAAATAAGCTTTCTTCAAGTAAGTCGTCTACTTGTCCGTTACTCTTGGCAGCAATACCATCTACTGGTACGAGACTATTAGCGAGGATTTCGGTATTTTCTGGTTGTTCCTCGTTTAATTTTTGCTCGCTTCCAGGACTTTTGATTTTGACTTGGTTTCCATAGCCACTGAAGTGAAAAACTACGACATCATTTGCTTTTGCTTGTTTCCCCAGATGTTCGCGAAACGCGGTTTCGATCTCCTCCCTGGTTGCTTGCTGGTTGGTCAAAGTCAAAATATCGCTGGGATGAAAACCAAAGCGATGAATTAACAATTCTCTTTGCAGTTCTACGTCAGTCAAACAACCGCGAAGATTGTTACTGCTGGGATATTCGTTGATTCCCACTAAAAGAGCTAACTTGCGGGCATCAGGCTGTGTTAAATTTCGCAAATACTCTAACACAGAGGGTGCTGCCCAGCTAGCTTTACTCGAAAATAAAAGCCCTGTTTCGCTTATTCCTAGCGTTAGCAGCGCTAAAGTTGCTCGTTGCAAAAAAGTCCGGCGATCGAGTCCCATATCAGCCATCCGCTATCAGACATCAGCTATCAGCCTACCAGGAATGGTTAATTGTCAGTTACCAGTTTTCCTCTTAATCTCTGGTAGAAACGTTACTAACAACGTTTCTACTCTAGTTTTCTACTTTGGTGATGGTTGGCTGGTAACTGAAAAGTTCCCTCTTCCTCAATTCTGGGAATTGAATTGCTACCCAAGTTCTGTAATCATTACTATTCAGTCACGCGCATGGCTTTCGCCAATTCCGCAGCTACCTCTGGACGAGAAAATTCTGGGGGTGGCATTTCGCCGCGACGCAGCATTTCTCTTACTTTGGTTCCAGAAAGGTGAATTCGTTCTTCCGGTAAGCTAGGACTGGTTTTCGAGGTTGCCATTTGTCCGCTACGCTTACAGTAGAAAGCGTGTTCAAATTTCATCGGCGTGATGCCGAGTTCTCCTGGTTCAAATTCGTCAAAAATTTCTTGAGCATCGTAAGTGCCATAATAATCGCCTACGCCTGCGTGATCGCGACCGACGATAAAGTGGGTGCAGCCGTAATTTTTCCGGACGATCGCGTGTAAAATTGCTTCTCTTGGTCCTGCGTAACGCATGGCTGCGGGGTAAATGGCGAGAATTACTCGGTCTTTGGGGTAGTAGTTCTCTAACATGATTTCATAGCAGCGCATACGCACGTCTGCGGGGATATCGTCGCTTTTGGTTGCTCCTACTAAGGGATTCAAAAACAAGCCGTCAACGGTCTCTAAGGCGCATTTCTGGATATATTCGTGGGCGCGGTGGATCGGGTTACGGGTTTGAAAGCCGACGATGGTTTTCCAGCCTTTGTCGCGAAACATTGTCCGCGATTCGATGGGGTCAATTTGGTACTTAGGAAATAAGGGATGAGATTGACGTTCTAACATCCAGACAGAACCAGCTAGGTTGATGTCTCCTTGGTCGTAAATTACTTTTACGCCTGGGTGTTTTTCGTCGTTGGTGCGATAAACTTTGACTGCTTCGTGTACTTTGTCGTAGCGATATTTTTCTGTGAGTTCCAGGATACCAATAAAGTTTCCTTGAGGATCGTCTAGACGTATAGTTTCACCTTCAGTTAGAGGTGCTGCTACTTCCTCGCTTACTGATAAGGTAATGGGAATTGACCAAGGTAGTCCGTCAACCATCCGCATTTCGTTAACAACTTGTTTGTAGTCATTTGCTGACATAAATCCGGTGAGAGGACTAAAGCCACCGATCGCGATTAGTTCTAGGTCAGAAACAGCGCGTTTGTCAAGGGTAACGCGAGGTAAATTATCCGCTTGAGAGAGCAATTCCTGTTTTTGTTCCGGGGTAGCGAGACGATTAATTAGTTGACCGCCGTGTGGCGCGATCGCGTCTTTGTGTAAACTCATACCTAACTTCTGTCTATTTTGGCTGCACGGATTAATCCTATCAAGCAATGGAGTCTCTTTTCCGGATTTCTGGAGAGAGAAAGGGCGATCTTATTATGTCTCTATAGAAAATTCTTCGGGATCTATACCCTGATTTGTCCAGCGAATTGCTTCTCTGGCTGATAAAATGTCTGGCGGTATGCGGGTTGCATGAATATAACCTGTACTGGGACAAGTCATTTTTAACAAGTGAATTGGTTCGATATCCACCTCGTTTTCTATCTCTAATAAGGTATACTCTCGCCAACTATCTATTTCTTTAGCTGCTAATTCTTGACACAAGCGATCGTATCCAATTCCTTGAATTAAGACTCGCCGCAATTCGGCATTTTGCTCGCTTAACAACCATTCTGACTGCCACAAATTCGGATGTACTTCACCATATTTTTTGGGTAATACCACGCCACGATACAGATAGATACTATAACCATCTGCATATTTAATCGCTGCTTCTCCCTCAGCGTGCAACCGATTTTCACTATCAAAAGATAATTGATTTGGTCGTTCCAAAACCCAACAAGTTCGTTCAAATGGTAAAAACCAACCACATTCAATAATTAAAGACTTTAGTCTCAACCATTTCCTAGTATCTACTTCACATTCCAATACCGATATACAGTAATCAACCACACTAGCTAAAAATACATCAAAATTAGAACGAAACAGATTTAAAGTCAACCCCAAACTACTAGAAATACCCAATATAGGTTGAATATATGTTTGCTCCCACTCTCGAATCTCTGGCTGAGACATAAGTTGATTAAGCAAAGGTTCTCCAACTCCTTCCCAGAGAGGTTTACCTAACATTTCCCATTGCCAATCACCCAATTGAATCAATAAATCTCCCCCTGGCAATTTCCGCAACTGGTCGCGAATAAACTGTTGTTGTTGTTCCCAAAAAAGATATTCTTGTAACTGAGCAATTTGTTCGCTATTTTCGGCAATTTGCGTCCAAATTATTCCCGTTACTTGCATCATCGCTCCCAATCGTTCTTGGAAAGCTAATCTCTGGGTTAATTCCTGCCAAAGTTGCGTTTCTATTTGTTCGTTTAACTCACCCAAAAATAACTCAAAAGTAGATGGTATTGTTAATATTGGCGCTCCTAATTCTTGGGCTAATCGTTCAGGTGGCTGGCTGATAATTTCTTGTTTTAATATTTCCGGACTACTGAAAAAGCGAACTGCTGGCGTTTTTTTGCCAATAACCTGATAAATCTCTTTTACAGCTTGAGTGGCTTGTTGTTTATTTATTGCTTCAGTAGAAAAAGCAATTTTGCGCCACTTTTCCTGATAAACTGGAATCAAAGCTCTTTGTTCAGAAGTAAGCTGCTCGATCTTTTTAGCCATAATTTCCCCTATTTTAGCTACAATTAATTATTATCTTCGACCTTAAACCCACCCAAACTTAACTCGAAATTGAATTAATTACTTAGCATTCTTCTTGGCGACTTGGCGCGAAAATAAACTCCCAAATAACCTAGATAACCTCATAACTTATAGTCAAGTGTGTTCGAGTTTTCCCAAATAATTATCATCCCCGAACACACCCAACCAACAATTAACAATTAGTCAGCAACATAGCGCCAACCTTCAGGTTCGTATTCTCTTTGAATTCGTACCATCCAATCACCTTGAGGAACTGTAATTTGCTTATGTTCCTCATGGGTTAAAGTAGCAGTTTCTGACAATACCCGCAGATACAAAGTACCATCTTTTTCATATAATTCTGCTTGTCCATCACTAATTCGGTGTGTGTGTCCGGTTACTTCTCCTTCTGCAAGAATTAAGTGAGGGACTTTTTTACCTGTTACTTGCTTCGTAGGTAAGAGAATAACATCTCCTTGGCGCATTGGTAACATTAGTTTTCCTCCTATTTTTGGTGATGATATTGCTTTTGTAGCTTAAATATGATTTATTTGCCAATAAATTTAGGGTGCGTTAGCTAACACACCCTAAACTAAGATTGGTCTATTCAGGAAAATTTCCGCTTTTTTTGCAGAAAAATGAGGCTAAAGCCTAACTAGAAACAAACTATTACGAAGTTGCTTGTTTTTCAATTATGCCGCCGCCGAGTAACATTTCTTCATCGTAGAAGACTGCTGCTTGTCCGGGGGTGATGCTAAACTGGGGTTCAGCGAAGATTAGTTTGACGCGAGATTCTGTTAAGGGAATGACGGTGACTGGTACGGGTTGAGAACGATAGCGGACTCGTACTTGAGAGTGTATTGGTGTGGTAGGCTGGGGAATGGATACCCAGTTAGTTCGTTGAATTGTACATTCGCTGCGATCGCCACTGCTACGATTTCCGACTATGACTCGATTCATGACTGGATCGAGTTTAATCACGTATAAGGCTTCGCTATGGGCAATTCCTAGTCCTTTACGCTGTCCGATGGTATAGTTATGGATACCTTGGTGTTTGCCGAGGACTTTACCGCTTTCGTCTACGATTTCGCCTTCTTTCTCACTGAGATACTTCGCGAGAAATTTTTGCATTGAACCGTGGGCTTCAATTAAGCATAAGTCTTGACTTTCTGGTTTACTGGCGGTTTTCAAGTTAAATTCGGCAGCAATTTTGCGGGTTTCGCTTTTGGTTAGATCTCCTAAAGGAAAGATTGTCCCAGCGAGCATTTCCTGGGTAAGATCGTAGAGGAAGTAGGATTGGTCTTTTTGGCGATCGCGTGCTGTAAATAACTGATAGCGTTCTAATTCGTCATTGTACTCGATACGCGCATAATGTCCGGTCGCAATTTTCTCGCTGTCTAAGTTTGCTTTCGCATATTCCAGCATTGGACCGAATTTTACGGTTCGGTTACATTGGGAACAAGGTAAAGGTGTTACTCCTGCTTCGTAACCAGAAATCAAGTAATTAACGATATTTTCTTGGAAAACTTCGCGAATATCGACGATGTGATGGGGTATTCCCAGTTGTTCGCAAATAAACGCCGCATCTACCATTCCTTCGGAACAGCATTGTCCTTTACCCTTCATTAACCAAAGGGTAAGTCCAATTACTTGATATCCTTGATGGTGTAGGGTGGCGGCGGCTACGGAACTGTCAACCCCACCGGATAACCCGACGACGACTTTGTTCATGGAACTGGAAATAATTACGTCTAAATGATTGCCATTCCTAGGCTAACATTTATCAGATTTTTCTTTGTGAGATGTTATCTCTAGTTTCTCTAGATATTTTGATAAATGGATGTTTGGATTTTTGCTGACACAGCTACATAATTTGGCGATCTTAGATTAAGACTGAAATAAAGTAACCGATCGCTGCGCTTCCTAAAACGATCCAAGCGGCGTTGATTTTCCAGCGTAAGACGATTATACCAGCAACGATCGCGATCGCTATACCAACTAAATCTAAGGGTTGAAATAAGGTTTCGACGATTAAGCGAAAGGTGACTACTGCCATTAATGCTACCGCGCTCACGTTGACTGCGTCGAGAAAGGCTGCTGTCCATTTGGACTCGCGTAGTTTGGGAATTATCGGGTTGAGGATAGCGACGAAGAAAAATGAGGGTAGAAAAATTCCAAGGGTTGCGGCGATCGCGCCGGGAACGCCTAAAATAAGGTAGCCGATGAAGGTTGAGGTGGATAATACTGGACCTGGGGTAAATTGACCGATAGCGATCGCATCTAATAATTGTTGTTGTGTTAACCATTGATATTTTCCCACAACTTCGCCTTCTAAAAAAGCTATTAAAACATAGCCGCTACCAAATAAGATACTGCCTACTTTTAGGAAAAATAAACCTAATTCCCATAATGCAGGTTTGACGGTTGTTGTTACTTCGGCGGCAATAACTATGGTATTTTCCAATATGGCACTTAAATTTAAACCCGCCACTAGCATTGATGCGCTATTTTCGGGCGGATCTTTGCCTAATTTTAACCAAATTGCGCCAACTATCCCACCTACCAAAAGTGCGATCGCTTCGTTAATTCCTAATAAAATTAAAGGTACGACACCTAAACCAATTACCAACAGTTGCCGACTCTTAACGGCTTTTTTTCCTAATCGCCATAAAGCCCCAAAAATTATTGCTAAAACTGCTGGTTTTATTCCATAAAATAAAGGTTCAATTTCGGGAAGATTACCAAATTGTACATAAATCCAAGCCAAAATTCCCGTAATTAATACCGCCGGAAAAATAAAGCAAATTCCGGCGACAAATAACCCTGATAAGCCACCGTAAATATAACCGACGTGAATTGCCATTTCGGTTGAATTTGGACCGGGGATCAAGTTAGTTACACCGATGAGATCGAGAAAACGATCGCGTGTTATCCACCTTCTTCTATTTACCACTTCGTCTTCCATCATGGCAATATGAGCGGCAGGTCCACCAAATGCGATCGTGCCTAGTTTGCTAAATAATTTTGCCAATTCTAATATTTTGCTTGACAAAATTAGCCTCCTGTGTATTTTGAAGCGATTTTGATCTTGTTAATAATCTTAAGTTTCTCAGATTAAGGTTGAGTTATATAAGATAGTAAACCTGCAAATTTTACTCATTTTCCTGTTGCATTCGACGCTGATTTAACTTTTTTTCTAGCCTTTCAAATACCTCATCACTATTAATCAAATCGCCTTGTTCTGAGGCTGATACCCCAATCCCGATTTCTTCTTTCAACTCCTCAAAACGTCCCTGATAAATCTCATCCCGATTTATCAACAGTTTAATTCCTTCCTCAATTGCCTCATCAATAGACTGATATTGACCTCTGCTCACTTTCTCTTGGAGATATTGTTCCAATTCTGGCTGTAAAGAAATATTCATATTGCTTCGATATCGTTGACAACCGATCGGTAAATTTAAACTGACTGTGACGCTTTCGTTTCCAACTAAGCACTTTCAAGCTCGTAACCCCTATTATACGATATTCCCTATCTTATAATCAAAGGTATGAAAGTTAAAGGAAATGGCAAGCTAAGGTTTTAAATAGTCGTTATCAATTTTTACTATTTGTTGATTTGATAATAGTGTCGATATAGTAGTTCTAATTTGCCGCCGTATTTCTGAATTGTTGTTAGTTGACGGCGATATAATCCGCGAAATGTGTTAGCAAATAAAAGGGTGAAAATTGCGACGATTAAGCCTGCTACGGTGGTGATTAAAGCGTCGCTAATTCCTCCGGTTACTCCCGCCGTGTTAGTGTTACTAATATCGCCGAGTCTTAGGGCGGCAAAGGCTTCGATTAAGCCTAATATTGTTCCTAGTAAGCCTAATAACGGGGCAATGCTAATAATTGTTTCAAAGACGGTGTTAAAGCGCTTGAGTATGGTAATTTCGGCTTGGGCGGCAGTTTCTAAGGCTAAGCGAAATTCTTCTGGAGTGGGATGGTTTAATTCTAAAGCGGTGAGGAAGATTCGGGGAAGAGGAAAGTGAGAGCTGTTTTCTAGTAGTGTTAAACTTGTCTGAGAATTAGATTGATATTGACTCAGAAATTCTTTGATTATCGGTTCTTGAAACTTTTGTAAACGCCACCAAAAAATACATCGCTCGATGATTAGCGCGATCGCTACGAGCGAAAATACGAGTAGGGGTATTAAGACTATTTCACCCAGTCCCATTTTCTATTGGTAGATGGCAGTTAACAGTTAGCAGTGACCAGTGAACAGTTAGCAGTTAGCAGTGACCAGTTATCAGTTAGCAGTGACCAGTTATCAGTTATCAGTGACCAGTTATCAGTTATCAGGGAACAGTTAACAGTTATCAGTTAGCAGGGAACAGTTAACAGTTTATCCTCTTGTTTCCCAATCCCCAATCCCTAATCCCCAATCCCCAATCCCCAATCCCCAGTCCCCAATCCCCAGTCACCAGTCACCAGTCCCTAGTCCCCAATCACCAATCCCCCAATCAACCTGTTTTCGGGACTCGCTCAATTTGCGCGTAACCAGTGAATACGAGCATATTACCTTGAGTTTCTAGGCGATTAATCCGCATATTCACCCCGTCAAGGTTGAAACGGTCGAGATCGACCATATCATTTAAAATCTCAATCAACACATTCGTCAACTGTTCGGAAATATCTCGTAACTCTTCTGGGACTGCTTCCGGTTCAAATTTGGCATTTTGAAACTTAATCCTGCGCCGTCTCTCAACTCCGAGAGTACAACTTAAGCTTACTGGTACTTTACCATTGTCGCTTAAGTCAGCCTTGGCGAACAGTTTTAACCCGTTGTTGGGTAAGAGTTCAATTTGGACATCAGTAAAGGAAACGGGTTTACCATCAGACAGTTCTGTCAATGTGGGTAAGGTCAGCTTTTCTAGACGCTTCTTAACTAAATCCGCACCAAAAGCTTCATTAATATCTTTTTCTGTCAGTTTTACCGCAGCGATCGCTTGAGTTGGCTGCTTCAGAGACAAATTCCCTTGCATTACCGAACCAGCATCGATCGACACCGCATCAGTCTCGAATGACATCTCCTCCGCGCGAAATTGCCGACGAATTACTATGCCTCGACCATTCATTTTAAAGCTGTCGATGCTACCCTGCAACAGCTTACTCGGAGGGTTGCACCGAACCTGAACATCGACCAACTCAGAGCGAGTAAACAGGTGGCGCAGGGTATTTGTGGCTACGGTACTGAGCATATTTTCTGCCCAGTCCGCGCCGCGATCGTTACCAAAACCAACAAAGCCACCAATCATATGTCTATTTGCTTCTTTCTACGGTCTTTGTACCTTTGTAACAGAATATTAAGCGTTCGGCAATTAAACCTACCCTGAGTACAGTTTAGAAAAGTTTAACAGTCCCATATTAGACCCTTTTGGAGGATGGCAAGGATTGGGGATTGGGGAGGAGGTGACTGGGGAGGAGGTGACTGGGGAGGAGGTGACTGGGGATTGGGGATTGGGGATTAGGGATTGGGAAACAAGAGGATAAACTGGTCACTGCTAACTGATAACTGATAACTGATAACTGATAACTGGTCACTGCTAACTGCTAACTGATAACTGGTCACTGATAACTGTTCACTGGTCACTGGTCACTGGTCACTGTTCACTGGACACTGAAAACCCAGTCGCGGAGTAAGCGATTAACTTCTGTTGGTACTTCGTCGTGGGGACAGTGACCAGCACGAAGGTAGTGTTCTGTCAAGTTGGGATAATATTTCTTAAACTTTGCCCCTCTTTCCTTAGCATTCATCCAGGGATCGCCTTCTCCCCACAAAAGTAACAGGGGACACTGTAATTGCTGCAATAGCACGTCTACCATTTCGCCACGGGGAGTTTTAAACACGGAAGCGAAGACTTTGGCAGCGCCGCGATCGCATGATGGGCGATAAATTTCTTCGATTAAGCGATCGCTGACGGCGGAGCGATCGAGGTAAACTCTTTCTAGGGTTTTGCGAATCGTCGATCTTTGGCGGACGTATTGGAATAACAAATAACTGGGGATCGGTTGTAACAAAACCCAGCGACTGAGTTTACTCATCCACTTTTGCCAAGAGTTATTATTTTCGGGAACTTTGGTATCGGTGAAAGGTCCGGCGCTATTCAACAAAACTAAACCCATAACCGCCGAGGGACGTTGGGAAGCAACGCACAAAGCACAATATCCACCTAAAGAATTTCCCGCTAAGACTACGGTCGAACCAATGACTTCAGTGATAAAATCAAAAAGCTGATCCCGCCATAACTCACCGCTATACTGTACATCAGCTTTCGCCGATCGCCCAAAACCCAATAAGTCGATCGCCCAAACCTCAAAATCATCCTTCAGCTGCGCGATATTTTTGCGCCAATGATCTGTAGACGCACCAAAACCATGAACTAATAACAGTGGCGGGATTCCCTCTCGCTTTGTGCCAGCTTTGACATAATAGATAGAATGTCCTCGCCACTGCCAGTAATAACCTGGAATCGAAGCTTCTGCTGTACCTGTGGCTATCATGCCCTAAATGTTAAGTAACGTTAACAGCTTTATTTTATCGTTCCGTGACGAAGATGGGAAAAGCTGCTGAAGTTTGCCCCTGCAAGCTTTTAAAATTGTTCAGTAAGATAAACAATCGATCGCAGTTTTTCCCTATTCCCAGGAATCCTTGTAGAAAGTTAAACGAAAGGAGGTAAATTGTGTCCGTTGATATCCTGGAAAAGCCATCAACCACAACCATAGAGAAAACAAATACTGTCCGTAAACACGCACCTCGCTATCGAGTTTTACTCCATAACGATGATTTTAATAGCATGGAGTATGTCGTACAGGTGTTAATGCAAACAGTAGCGGGGATGACTCAGCCCCAAGCTGTTAATATCATGATGGAAGCTCATACAAATGGTATTGCTTTAGTTATTACTTGTGCTTTGGAACACGCTGAGTTTTACTGCGAAACGCTGAAAAATCACGGTTTAACCAGCACAATTGAACCTGATGAATAAATCCTTGAATTCTTGAAAGCTAATTTGACGTTTATCGGGCAATACCCAGCACCAGCAAGGCTGGGTATTTTCATTCTTTTTCTGCTCCTAATTTGGCTACCGGGGGCAGCGCCACTGTATTTTTTGTTTCAATCTGACCCCAATTTGGTGACAATTTTGACAATGGGGTTACTCTTACTAGAATTTCTGGTTTTAGTGAAGTTTTGGGGGAAGAAAGTTTATCAAGATTCTCAGATATTTAAAACCTACGGTATTGCATTTAACAGAAATAGTTTCCATTTATTTGCTAATGGTTTAGCTATTGGTTTATTCTTTACTTTGGGATTGTTTTTTGTTGAAAGTGCTTTGGGTTGGGTGAGTTTACAGTCTGCCAAAGTAAGTTTGCTGAGGATAATTGCTGAAGGATTTATCAGTGCTTTAGGTGTTAGTTTTGCCGAGGAATTATTCTTTCGCGGTTGGTTGTTTGATGAGTTAAAGCGAGATTATTCTTTAAAAATAGCGGCTTGGGCTAATGCGCTAATTTTTGCTACATTGCACTTTCTTAAACCTTTAGGAGAAGTTATGCGTACTTTTCCACAATTTCCCGGTTTAATTGTCTTAGGATTAACGTTAGTTTGGGCGAAAGAATCTGCGCGATCGCGTTTAGGTATTGCTATTGGTTTACACGCAGGTTTGGTTTGGGGTTACTATATTTTGAATGTGGGTGAAATCGTTACCTATACTAATCGAGTTTCTCCTTGGATTACTGGAGTTGATGGTAATCCTGTTGCTGGTTTGATGGGTTTATTTTTCTTAGGAATTATGGCTTTTTGGTTTAGGAGAAAATTTGAGAAAGTTAGGTAGAAATGTTGTATTTGAGTCTAGACAAGGTGATAATGCGTAGCAAATCTTCTCCCCTTTCCTATTAGGAGAGGGGTTGGGTGAGAGGTGATAATTAAGCATTTGCTAAACTAATAAAGCCCCATCTGTCTTTAACTTTTACTGCTGCTAATCCTTCAGAAAAAGGTGTCGCATCGGCAAATTGAGGCGGGATTACTAAATTGCCAGTAAGATTAATATAACCCCATTGATTACCTTGTTTAACTTGTGCTAGTCCTTCGCTAAACCAATAAGCTTGGGCAAACTCTGGTTGAATGATAAAATTTCCTTGGGTATCGATATAGCCCCAGCGATCGCCATCTTTGACTCGTGCTATCCCCTCGCTATACCAATATGCGTCTTCAAATTGCGGCGCGATCGCAAATTTTCCGCTTTTATCAATATAACCGTATTTTGCGCCCACTTTGACTGGTGCTAATCCATTAGCAAAGCGATATGCTTCGTCAAATTGCGGTGGAATGACAAATTTTCCACTCTTTTCGATATAGCCTAGTTTCACATTTAACCATTTTTTGGCTTCGACAGCGACTAAGCCTTCGGAAAACCAACTGGGTGTGAGAAATTGAGGTGCGATCGCGAAATCGCCATTTTTGTTAATATACCCATAGCGAGATCCTACTTTCACTGGTGCTAATCCTTCGGTAAACCAGTAAGCGTCTTCAAATTGTGGTGGAATAATAAACTTACCACTCTTTTCGATATAGCCCCACATTTTACCTTGTTTAACTCGTGCAATTTCTTCCTTAAACCAGTAAGCGTCGTCAAATTGCGGTGGGATGACAAAGTTACCGTTAGTATCTATGTAACCATAAAGTTTATCTTGTTTTACTGGTGCTAATCCTTCAGCAAAACGATATGCTTCGACAAATTCGGGGGGAATGACTAAATTACCTGTTTGATCGATATAACCCCAGCGATCGTGGATTTTTACTGGTGCTAATCCGTCTACAAAGCGATGTACTTGCTCGAATCTGGGTTCGATGGTAAAGTTAGCTTGAGTAGAGAAGATTATGGGCAGGTTTTCGGTTATTAAAGCTTGTAAAGCTGCCACGGCTGATGGGTAGCGATCGCGGAAATTTTCTTGGATCATTTTCTCTAAAATCAGCCCTAGTCTACTATTTTCCCTCACGCGATCGCGCCAATTGATTTTATCTTTTATTTCTTGAGGTGTTAATCCGGTTAAAGCACAAATCCCAATTATTCCCACTGCATAAATATCACTACTTAATTTGGGCTGGTTTTCAACTTGTTCTGGTGCTAAATAAGCACTATAATTAACTTGATTCTGATTGTTATTATCTCCTAAAAGGCTAATTTCTTTGATAGCACCAAAATCAATTAATACAATTTTCCGATCTTCGTGACGGCGAATTAAATTTTGCGGTTTAAGGTTCTGATGAATGATATTATGTTGATGAAGAATTTGCAAAACTTCCAAGATTTCCTGCAATAAAAATCTGGTTTCTGACTCACTCAAACAGCTTCCTGGTGGTGCTTCTTCACTAAGATTTTCTCCTTCAATATACTCTCGCACTAAATAAAATTGCCCATTTTCTTCAAAACGAGCGCATAAATTAGGAATTTGAAATTGATACTTTCCTAAACGATAAAGTAATTGTGTTTCTCGTTCAAATATTTCCCGCGCTTGAGCTAAAATTCGCTCGTCAGCAGAGCGAGGCTGAAAAGATTTAACGATACATAAAAGATTATCGGGTAAATCGCGATCGCGAGCCAAATAAGTCTTACAGAAGGCTCCTTCGACTACCTCTTCTAGTAAAGCATAGCGCTGACGGAGAATTTTTTCTCTGAGCATTTTCAATTAGGTTTTGCGCTTGAAAGATTTTATTACCACAAATGCGAAAAATTTGCAAGCTTTACAGAAAAGTTACTCGCGAATTAGACGGAAGTTCCCAACATACAGGCGCGATCGAAATTAGCTCCTTGGATAGATGCGCCTTCTAACTCAGCACAAAGCAAATTTGCTCCAGTTAAATTTGCCCCAGCTAAATTAGCACCTCGCAAGTCAGCCTCTTCTAAATTAGTATCACTTAAACTAGTACCTTGTAAATCAGCTTGAGCGAGATTCGCACCTTTGAGGTTAGCACCATTAAGATTTGCACCGCGTAAATCAGTACCCCGCAAGTCTACACCTTGTAAATTCACTCCCGACAAATTTGCACCACTCAAAAACGCACCCGCTACAGCAGCTTGAGTTAATTTGGCTCCCATTAAATTAGCACCGCGTAAATTAGCACCGCGTAAATCAGCATGACTCAAATCTGCTTGCATCAAATTAGTACCAACCAAGTTTGTACGCAAATCGGCGGCGATTAATTTCGCACCCAGCAAATTTGCTCCATCTAAACGAGCGGATTTAAGATTCGAGTGGCTCAAATCTGCTCCAACTAAGTTAGCACCTGCGAAGTTAACTTTTTCTAGCTGAGAGTTAGATAAATCTTCATCTTCTAAGTCTGCTCCTGGTAATTGTTTAATTTTTCCCGCCCGAATTGCTTCTATTTCCATTATTTTTCGATCTATCAGAGTCAGCATTTAAGGTTTTTGGTAACTGATTGAGAAAGGTTTTCCCGCAATTTTTATGACTACGATACCTCCTCAAGGACAATTTTTGCCTCTTCACCTACTTCATCCTCAAGTAACCACATTCCTGCCGCAATTTTCGGTTGACTGGCTTCGATACTCATTCCTTGCTGCATTCCCATGACTAACAAGGATAAAGCGTCAACCAGCTTGGGATCGAATGTTTTCGCTGCTTGTTGCTGACACTCAGCAAGGGCTTGAGCGAGGGGCTTGTCTTGGTTATCGTCTTGTTTATAAACGGTGACGAGATGTTGAAATTCTGCAACTAAACCGAGAATGCGAGATTCGAGAGGAATGCGATCGTAAGTTAAACCTAAAGGTGTACCGGAGCCGTCCCAATGTTCGCCTTGATGGGTGATAATGTGGGCGATCGCTTTCATTCTCGGCATGATCCGCAATGCTTCTACACTGGGTACTAACCGACAGCAGGGAGCCTGGTTTTCTTCTTCCGAAACCTGTTTGACTAAAGAAGGAGCCAAACGGTGCAGAAAACCTGCTAACCGCAAGCGCTTGATTTGCCACGCAGGTAAGTCTAAAATTTGTCCCATCGCTTCTGCTAGCCCTGCGACTTCCGCCGCCGCCATTGGATTAATCGCATCAGCTTGATCGATCAGTTGCGCCATGCGTAAAAATGCTTGTGTCTCATTCGAGACTAAGTTATCGTCTAATTCCCTGGAAAAAGGAACTGAAAATGGCTCGGCTAAATTTTCTTGACTGGTTTGTAGGTACTCTACCACTCGCGAAACTACTTTACCTAAATCGTCGCGTTGATGAGAGCCAAACTCGGCGGTCATCCCTGTTACTTTTTTTGTTAACTTTTCTTGTAATTCCTGGTCATATTTGCCAATATGTGATAATGCAAGCTCTACAGTTTCCCGAACTAACTTAGGTTCAAATGTCCAGAAACCGTAGAATTTCCGCTCTAAATCCGATTCGGGTTGTCCTTGGCTACCGTAATCAGCTTCAGAAAGTTCTTGACATAAAACCATTGCCGTGTATGTAGGCGAGATAATGATTAAATGCCACTCTTGGGCTACGGGATCGTCTGGTGTCAAACTAACCAGTGCCACGTTATCTTTTTGGCTAGTAGGATGTTCGGCAAAACCGCTACCAGGTGTTGCCATAATCGCGATCGCCTCAGCTTTCTTGGCGATCGCGCTGTAGCGATCGGCTTCTTGTAGATACCACTTACCCTGTTGAAAAGCCACGATCGCGATCGGTTCGCTTTGTGACTCTAAAATATAGTCTTCCAGAGCGTGACAAAGGGCAACTAAAGTATTTTTATAGTAAACCCCTAAATTTAAGGGTCGGGTAGTATGTTTATGTGCTGCTTCTAGTCTTTGTAAAATCGAGCCTTTTAACATAGCGATCGCTTTTTTCAGTTATCAGTTATCAGTTATCAGTTATCAGTTATCAGTTATCAGTTATCAGTTATCAGTTATCAGTTCCCAGTTCCCAGTTATCAGTTTATCCTCCTTGTTTCCCAATCCCCAATCCCCAGTCCCCAATCCCCTAAGAAACTGTAACCAATTGTTTTTGCTGCTTAGTTTCTACAGGTGCGCTGAGACATTCTTCTAATTCAGCACAACCAAGTCTTTCTTCCAAAATTTTCATTACTTCGCGTCCAAAATCATCAGGATTTTGTTGCCAAGCTTGCAGACAAACTTCACCGAAGAAACTACCTAAAGGTTCCGGGTTCCAAAGTAATTTTCGTGCCGTCCACGGCATCAAACTCATGGGATTATAATCGGGTTTGAGAATATTATTATCGAAGGCATATTCTTCTAAATGAGTATGAGGTTGTAAGCCGATAAAAAAGATTGCTGGTTCGACTTTATCCGCGCCGAAAATTCTTTCTAACTCTCGATGGTAAGCAATGGTTTGACGGATGGTTTCTAGACGTTCGTCGATGACATTAAATGAGTAATTCACCGAAACCAAGTCGTTAAAACCAGCAGCTTTTAAATCGCGGCAGTTTTGCAAAACGGTGCGAAGATTGTAACCCATGCGCATTTTGCGTACTAACTCTTGGGAACCACTGGTAATACCAATCTCAAAGTAGTTCATTCCGGTTTTGACCATCAAATCGCATAATTCGGGAGTGAGATTATCGGCGCGAATGTATGCTGCCCAGTTAATATCAGTCATGCCAGAATCAAGGATTTTCTGCAATAGTTCGACGGCATTGTCGATAAACTTTTTGGCTGGGATAAACTGAGCGTCAGTAAACCAGAATTTTCTAATTCCGCGATCGTATAACTGACGCATTTCTTTGACTACTTCCTCAGCAGGGTTAATTCTAACTTGTTTGCCTTCAACAACAGTGTAGATACAGTAACAGCAGTTGTGAGGACAACCTCGTTTAGTTTGGACGCCGATATAAAAGTCGTCTGCTTGCAAATAGTAGTTGAATTCGGGCCAAATACTTTCGATGTAGTCGTAATTGCAAGCCGATTTTTCCACGGGTGCGGGCGACTCGTGAATTAGGCGATCGCGCGGTTCGCTTTCTCCAACTATATAACACCGTTCGCCACTCAAATCTTCACCTTGCAGCAATTTTTCGAGCAACATTTCTCCCTCTCCCACGGAAACAACAGTTCTTTTGGGAAAGCTGTTTTTCAGTTGCTCGTAAAATACACTTACCGCACCACCACCGACTACCGCCCTCGCTTGGGGATGATATTTCTGGGCGCGTTTTACTCCTCGTCGCACTAAGCCTATGTTACGCCAAAGTTCGCCATAGTAAGAAGATGCCAAACGTAGACCCCCTAATGCACCGCGTAGCTTAATTAGGGGGTTTTTGGCGTAGTACAACTCAAAGGCATTTTGTAAGGGGTTGCCACCCCTACCCCCTACTGGTGCGTAAATTTGAATGTCTCGCCAAGAATAAACCAACAGTGTTGGTTGAAAATCATCGATATAACTATCTAATGCTCTACCAAAATCTAGAGGAGGTACTGTTCCCAGATCTAAGATACGTTGTTCTAACTGAGGAAATCTTTTCTGAACCCAGTCTGCTAGATAAACAACGCCGATGGGAAAAATTGGGTTGCACGGTAAACGCACATAAAGAATTCGCTGTTCCACGATCGTTTAATTAGTTATTAAGGTTTCTGGCTATTATTAAAATTGTTTTTTTTAGCACAAGGTAAAATCAATCATCCTCCGGTCGGATGATATTTGCTTTTTAGAGCTTAAATCCTCCTTTTTTTACAAAAATGAAGGCAGAAGATTAAAAAAGCTTTCATATAAGTTTACTTTAACGAGATTAGGAAGAGCTATCAACTCTGAGAAAAAAATTGTCAGCGATCGCTAAATCTTAAAGGTAATTAGCAAAAGCAATAAGTAAATTCTATCAGTTAGCTTAAGTAAAACACGTATAAAAACCGCTATTTACCATAAAATAACAGAAATACCTAGGAAAATACCTCAAAAAAGCCAATAACCTTTTGGTTATCTAGATAAACAAATCAGATTGGTATTCGTATTTACAGCTAATGGGGATCGAACGGTGCTAGCGTAGAAATTGTAAAACCTAGTGAAGTTCTCGATTGCCTTAATTATTATGGCTCAAATTCTCGATCCCCTCCCTAGTGGCAAGACTAATCGTATCTTGTGTTGCTATGTTAATGCCACCAGCAAAGTACAAATAGCCCGAATTACGAATATCGATAACTGGTATTTTGAACGGGTGGTTTTTCCTGGACAGCGCTTAGTTTTTGAAGCGGTACCAGAAGCTTTGTTAGAGATCCATACAGGAATGATGGCAAGTGCTATCCTTGACGATACCATTCCCTGTACTCGTCTCAGAGTAGATGAAGGCGAAGATTCCCCAGTAGATTACGAACCGGAAACAAAAACCGAGAATAAAAACGAAATTGTTTCACAAACTGATAGAAAAAGCCGCAGTTTTGCAACTCCTTTAATAACAGCAGTTAATTTTGCCTAGTTTACCAAAAAAAGGTTAATTAGACAAGAGGGTTGCCTGAGAGCAGCCCTTTAATTTTTGCGTCAGAAAGCATAAGCTAAGGAAAAAACAGTAAGCGCATAAATGGACTTACCATCTTTTCTCTGGCTTTGGAAAATAGCTGCTTGGTCGATGGGTTTAGCGATTTTTGCCTATCTGCTGCAAGCTATTAGTGGTATATGGATGTACAACAAACGCACCCAAGGACAAAGACGTGCGAGTTGGTTGCGACAGTTTCATTATGGAATTGGTGGGGTAATGGTAGGGCTGGTGTTACTACTGTTGCTAATCGGGATTGTGGGAACTCTGGGACATTATGGTAGTCTGGGTCACTCACCGCATTTAGTTGCTGGTTTATCGGTAGTAGCGTTAGTATTAGTTTCTGCCTGGAGTGCAACTCAGATTAGTCCGAGCAAACCTTGGGCGCTCTCGCTCCACATGACGACGAATATTATTTTATTCCTCGGCTTTGCTTGTGTTTCGCTTACAGGCTGGACTGTAGTTCAAAAATATTTACCATAAAAATAATCGATTGATAATAACGTCCAGATGACTAATACACTAATTAAAACAGCACCGAAAAGCGATCTTTTAACAATCGGCGATCGCACTTTTTCTTCCCGACTGATGACAGGTACGGGTAAATATAGCAGCATCGAAATTATGCAACAGAGTATCGCGGCTTCTGGTTGCGAAATTGTCACCGTTGCAGTACGTCGCGTACAAACCAAAGCACCAGGACACGAAGGACTCGCAGAAGCGTTAGACTGGTCAAAAATATGGATGTTGCCAAACACTGCTGGCTGTCAAACAGCCGAAGAAGCAGTCAGAGTTGCCCGTTTAGGGCGAGAAATGGCGAAATTATTAGGGCAAGAAGATAATAACTTTGTCAAACTAGAAGTTATTCCCGATCCGAAATATTTGCTACCCGATCCGATCGGTACTTTACAAGCAGCAGAACAGTTAATTAAAGAAGGTTTTGCCGTTTTACCTTACATTAATGCCGATCCAGTCTTAGCGAAAAGATTAGAAGAAGCAGGATGCGTTACAGTAATGCCGTTAGGATCGCCGATTGGTTCTGGACAAGGAATCAAAAATGAGGCGAATATTAGAATTATCGTCGCAGAAGCGAAAATTCCCGTAGTTGTAGATGCGGGAATTGGTACGCCCTCAGAAGCAGCTTACTCGATGGAAATGGGCGCAGATGCTTTATTAATTAATAGCGCGATCGCACTTGCCAAAAACCCAGTCGTAATGGCACAAGCAATGGGTAACGCTACAGTTGCAGGTAGACTTGGCTATCTTGCCGGACGCATTCCCATCAAAAGTTATGCTAGCGCTAGCTCGCCCCTCACGGGTACGATTGATTAGGGATTAGGGATTAGGGAGACAAGGAGGAGGGAGAGGACAAGGGAGAGGGGGGAGACAAGGTAGAGGGGGAGGACAAAGAGGAATTGTTGAACCAACTTATCACAACAGCTAATTCCCAGTCCCAGTCCCCAGTCCCCAGTCCCCAATCACCAGTCCCCAATCACCAGTCCCCAGTCACCAACTACTATCTTATGAACAATAATGACCTTTTAGCAGCAAACGCAGCGTTTTATCGCGCCTTTGAAAAGAAAGATATCCAAGCGATGAGTAAGGTTTGGTCTTCCGGGACTGGTAGTTTGTGCATTCATCCGGGAGGTAAAATTATCCAAGGATGGAATGATATTCACACCTCTTGGGAGAAAATTTTTCAGGCTACTCAATACTTGGAAATTGAAACAGAAGTTACTTCTGTAGAAGTTAGCGGCGATCTTGGCTATGTGGTTTTGCGGGAAAATGTTTTGCAAATCAGTCGTGGTAGAAGACTGCAAGCACAATCGATCGCTACAAATATATTTGCAAAAATGGCAGAAAAATGGTATATGGTGCATCACCATGCTAGTCCTCTGATGCGCTAGAAAAGCGATCGCTTGTCCAAAGTTACCAAAATTTAGTAAAATTTCTTTAATAAAAGCAACAAAAGGTTACAAAAAATGCCCTACACAGAAGAAGACGGTGGATTAATAAATAATTTTGCGGTAGAACCAAAAGTATATAAAGCCGAAGCACCGACAAAAAAGCAACAGCGCAATTATCTAATTTTAGGAGTTATGGCGGCGATTTTAGTCGGTGGTTTATTTTTCGTTGCCTTTTCAGTCTCTTAAGGTTTAGTTAAGATTAGGAATTTGGGTAGGGTGAAGAAATACCTTACCCGGCGAGCGATCGCTCCTCATGAGACAATTAATACAGGCGGCAGAACTCAAAAGGAGAAAGATGCTCAAATCATTTTTTGTCAGTGTCCTAATTATCTTGAGCCTTTGTCTGTACGGTTGCTCGACAGGTGTTAGTGGACTACAAAGCTATGTTGATAGCGTGCAGGGGTACGAATTTCTTTATCCTAATGGCTGGGTACAAGTAGAGGTGAAAAATTCCTCTGAGGGAGTAGACGCTATTTTTCGCGATATTGTTGAGCGAACGGAAAATTTAAGCGTAGTAATTAGTAGTATTCGCGAAGGAGAAAGTTTAGAAGATTTAGGTACTCCCTCCGAAGTAGGCTATAGATTTCTGAAAAAAGCCAATCAAGAAGCAAGAAATACTCGGAAAACTGAATTTATTAGTGCCGATTCTCAAACAGATAAAAACAATCAGACTTACTATATTTTGGAGTATGAAGTAGAACTACCCAACGGTCAAGAAAGACATAATCTTGCTAGTATTGCAGTTAGTCGCGGTAAACTATTCACCTTTAATCTCTCAACTCGCGAACCTCGTTGGACAAAAGTAGAAAATTTGTTTAAAACAGCAGTAAGTTCTTTCCGAGTTTACTAAGAAAAATTTGGGTATCTGCTAGCAAATAGAGTTGGTAACATTAGTAATAATTAACCAGATTGGTTGAGTTACTAAGGAAAAAATCACCTCTTTGTTCGATTAATTAATGAGATGAATTTGCCAAGTTTTATCTTAGCTTCTGCTTCACCTGCTCGTCGTCGCCTGCTGGAAATAGCAGGCATAAAACCGCTTGTTTGTCAAAGTAATTTTGACGAATCGCAGATCGAGTTAACTGAGGCAGCTCAGTTAGTGCAAAAATTAGCTTTATGTAAAGCAGAAGTAGTTGCAGAAAATTTTACTGATGGTTTGATTTTAGGTTGCGATTCGGTGTTAGAAATCGGTGGAGAGATTTACGGGAAACCAGAAAATGCAGAAGTGGCGATCGCGCGCTGGCAGAAAATGTCAGGAAATACAGGTATTTTATATACAGGTCATGCCCTAATCGATCGCCTTCAGCAACGGAAAATAGTACATTGCGGTAAAACTAAAGTAACATTCGCTCAAATCAGCGATCGCGAAATTAGCGCTTATGTCGCTAGCGGCGAACCCCTCAAATGTGCTGGCGCTTTTGCACTCGAAGGAAAAGGCGGACTTTTTGTTGAGAGCATAGAAGGTTGTCACAGTAACATCATCGGTCTGAGTTTACCTTTATTGCGTCGAATGCTAGCTGAACTTGGTTACAACGTTACTGATTTTTGGCAAAGTTAGGAACTGGGGACTGGGGACTGGGGACTGGTGATTAGGGACTGGTGAGTGGGGACTGGGTAAACTATTCGGCATTTTAATCAAAATATCAGCAATTGCGGCGAAATGGTTGTAGTACGACCATCTTGGTCGCTACTTGTATCCAATTGAAATCTCACATTCCCAATTTTCCCAATCCCCAATTACCCAATCCCCAATCCCCAATCCCCAATTACCCAATCCCTAGTCCCCAATCACCCAATCTTTGATATAGTCAAGGAAATTCCGGATTTGGGGAAGACGATAATGGCGGCAAGCGACCAATTCAAAGAATATATCAAAGAAGGAAAGATTTTTGAAGCTCTAACGCTAGCTTTGAGTGAAGCAATCGAGCTAGAAATTACGACCTGGGTCTCCACAGCTAACGATAACCCAAATGGGTCAAATCCAGATCGTCCGGTTCCAGGTAATTGTTTGCGTACCAGGATGAATATGGTAGACGGAGACATCGAAAACGAAGTTGGAACTCAGTTTATTGGTAATGCTCCCTACACCGAACTGCGAGAATTTCATTTAGAACAGGTAAAGGAAGGACGTAAAACTATCCAACAAAATCTGGAAAGTTTGCAACAAATGTTTGTGGTTTTAGCGAGTACAGCCTCTCAACTGCCCCAAGCATCGCACAGAATAAAAGAAGGAAACCCTGCACTTTCTCCTTCCCAGGAAGAAGATTTATAACTAGCAAAAAATTGGCAGGGAGCAAAAAACTGGAGACTTCAGGGAGATAATTGTTATGCCGTCGAGCGACAACTTCAAAGAGGCAATCAAAGCGGGCAAGCTTAGGGATGCGCTTGTACTAGCAATGAGTCAAGCCATTGAGTTGAAAATTACTACCTGGGTAAGTTCGGCAAAAGATACAGCGATCGCTCCACAACCAGGAAAGCGACTGCAAACGCGCATTAATTTGGTTGATGGAGATATCGAAAACGAAATTGGCGATCGCTTTATCGGTACAGGTCCCTATAGAGAATTGCGACAATTTCATTCTCAACAAGTTGCTTTTGCTAATCAAACCATTCAAGGCAATCTCCAAAGTTTACAACAGCTATTCGCGGTTTTACTGGCTTGGCAGCGACGGAATCTGGATGAGGAGCGCTCGAGCGTCCAAATATCGGCAGTAGAAACTAGACTACTCGGCTCGGAACCAGAACTGGCGGATTTATCTAATATTCCTGAAGTTACTTCGGATTTAATCTCCTCTGAGAGCGATCGCGAAATTTCCGCCGAGGAAACTGAGGAAGATGAAGATTGGGACGATGAAGTTACAAATTTTCTCGCCTCTCTTCCTTTAGAAGAAACTGAACAAACAAAGCTTTCTCCTGACGAGATTGAAGCAGATTTAGATCGAGAACGCTTGTCTGCATCTCTGTCTCGAACAGAAGCTTCTCTAGATGAGCAGAATTACTTCGCTCAACCAGCAAATCCAGTGGCGCCAACGCCAGAAATGCCAGTTTCGGATTTGGAAATAGAAGATTGGGAAGAGTCCGTTCCAGTATATTCTCCGCCAGAAGTAAGCGAAGCCTCAACAGATTCGGTTTCTTCAGAAAGTCTTGTTGCACAGACAGACGAGCAGTTGAGAGGTGAATATGCAGCTAGAACACCTTCTCTAGGGCTTGAAGAGGAAGATCGCGAGCAAGACTACACGCAACCAACTTATCCGGAGGCTAGTCGTATAGAAGAAGATGCTGCTCCTCCAAGGGAAAATTTAATCCTCGCATCATCCGAAGTTACGCCAACTGTTGCTGAGGAAAGAGAAAATGCCGATACAGATTTAGAAGATTGGGGCGATTTTCTCGAAGAAGAATTATCCGAAACTGAAGCAGAAGATTTGCCTTCGTTTAATCTGGAAGAAGAACAGACAGTTACTTCCCGTAGCGATCGCACCACAACAGATTGGGAAGATTCAGATTTATTCGATGAGGAGTTATCCCAACAGGAGACAGCAGCAGAAATAGCTTCTTGGAATTTACGAGAAGCTGAAGATCGCTCTTTGACAGAAACAGATACTTCTAGGGAAGATATCGCTGATGAAGATGATTGGGGCGATATTTTACCAGCAGAATCTACTGAAGACTTCGCTGCTTGGGAATTAGAGGAGGAAACTACTACAGCTACATCAGATTCAGATTTTGATGAAGATGGAGAGATTTTGGCAGAAGATTCTTCAACTCAATCTGATTTACTATCTGAAGAATTAAATGAAGAAGCTACAACTACTCTATCAGCAGCAGAAAGTTTAACTGATGAGGAATTTTCTTCTCCTGATACAGATTTATTCGATACCGGAGAAACTTCTTTCACACAGGAAACTGAAACTAGTGTTTCCGAGGATGAAGATTGGGGAGATTTAGAACAAGAGATTTCTTCTCCTGATGCAGATTTATTCGATACCGGAGAAACTTCTTTCACACCGGAAACTGAAACTAGTGTTTCCGAGGATGAAGATTGGGGAGATTTAGAACAAGAGATTTCTTCTCCTGATGCAGATTTATTCGATACCGGAGAAACTTCTTTCACACA
>NZ_JAAHBQ010000059.1 GCF_020144665.1 Oscillatoria salina IIICB1
GAGCAATTACCAGTTATCAATTATCAGTTATCAATTATCAGTTATCAGTTACGTTAATTCACTAAAACATCCTAATTTCCCACTACTGAAGAACAATGAACCCCGATCCTGAAATTCGCCATTTGTTAGATTTGATGCCTGCTTCTGGTCGAATGAATACTAAAATCGTCAGTAAACCGCAGCAGGCGCAAGTAATAGATGCACCCTTTGTTCCACCTTGGCACCGCAGGAACCGACCAATTTATATTAATTTCGATTTGTGGCGAGATCTGTCTCGATCGCAACGAGATCTATTGCTCTTAAGGTCGGTAAGCTGGTTGCTAGGGTTTAATTGGTTTAAACCAAATGTTTATCAAGGAATTGTCTTAGTGGGATTGTTAGATGGGATTGTCGAATTTTCCCAAGGTGATGCTTTAGGTGTTGCTGTGGCGGGCGGTTTGAGCGCGATCGCCGCAACTCGCATTTGGCGCAATGCTAAAAGTTCTCGTCGGGAAATTGATGCGGATGAAGCAGCAATAAAAGTGGCTCTCCGTCGGGGTTATTCTGAAGCAGAAGCAGCAAGGTACTTGTTAGAGGCTGTAGAAACGGTTGCCCGAATTGAAGGGCGTTCTAGCTTAAATTTTACCGAGTTGATTCGCTGTCAAAATCTCCGCGCGATCGCTAATCTTTCTCCTGTCAGCGTTCCCGAAAATGTCCGCCAGGAGCAATATTAGCTTTTTCTGTTGCGCTTGCGATAGCACAAACCACCAATTGCTAACAAGCCTAAAGCTCCGGTCATCCCAGGTTCGGGAACTGATTGGGGAGGAGTGTAAGGAGTTTCGGGAGTTTCGGGAGTTTCGGGAGTTTCGGGAGTTTCAGGAACTTCCGCAACATACTCAGTGGAAGTTCCGAGTAATTTGCTGCTACCTTCGCGATTTGCACCTACACTCTTGAGACGAACGCCAAAGTCTTGTAAGGAGAACTGACTGAGAGTTAAGTTTGTCGAGTTGTGAGAAAGAATGAAGCTTGCTTCTTGATAGTCATCTCCAGGACTTGCACCACCACCACCAAAGGCTACACCAATGTCAAAAGCTACGTCATCTCCTCGGTTTCGACCGCCACCATTAAGATTGTTATATTGACCGCCAACTTTGCTGACTGAGTTAGCGTTAAATTCGGTAGCACTGATGTCAACGCCGTTGAGTCCAGCTACAGAAAGCCCAGATAAGAGCGAATCGTCACTAATATTGAAGTAAAGTCCGGTAATATCTGCGATATAACCCTCACCTACTTTAACTGTGAATAAAAGATCGCCTTCTCCTAAACCATCTGCTGTATCGGAAACAGAAATATCTACTTCTGCTGCATCGCCAGTAAATTGATCGAAGCTGAAATCTAAGTTGGCTGCATTAGCAGCAGAGGAAGAAGCTAATGTCAAACCAGCCGCCAAAACAGCAGCACCAACTAATTTAGATAAATTGCTTTTCATCTGAGTATCTTTTTGCTTGCTCTTGGTTTCTACATTTAATCTAAACAATTTTTCTTGATTTGTCTCTAGTTTTGAGCAAGGTTCATTGAATCTTTAAAAATAGCACCTTAGTTGGTTTTCTCTTTATATTTAGTTGGTTTTACTGAACTCTTAGAATCTTTAGTTAACAAATAAGTATATTTAAGTATTTGCTGCCAGGAAATTGAGTATTTTTAATGGGGCGTAAAGGCTGAAGAGGTTGATTTTAAGTAGCTGATAGTTAATTTTTGCAGCTTAGGTTAGGAAACCCTAAGTAGTACCTACATTCCAGAATCAGTGACGCGCCAACTCAATTTTAGGTTAAACCAAAAATTCCAGAGAGTGACAGCCGCGATCGCGACTAGCTTTGCTAAATACTCGTTAAAGCCAAAGACGTTAAACAATAAATTGACCAACAAGACATTTAATGTCAAGCCCGACAAGCAAATTAAATTAAATTTTAATAATCTTTTGCTGCGCTTCTGCCAGCCTCGTTGCTGACGAGAAATATCTCCGAATGTCCAGAGGTCATTCCCAAAAAAGTTGTTGATAATTGCAACTTCTGCTGATAAAATTGCGCTGCGAGTCAACCCCAAACCAATTAATTCTCGTAAGAGAAAAAACACAGCCAAATCGACAAATACACCACTAAAACCAACTACACCAAAACGGAAAAATCGACGTAGAGGCCAAAGGGAAAAGCGCAAGCGTAACAAATGTTGGAGATATTCTACATATTGCTTCCAAGTAACTTTACTTTCCCCAGCATGACGTTCTTGAAACACATAACCAGTTTCCGCAATCCAGCGAATTTTACCACGAGCCACCACTTCAATTAAGATTTTGTAACCCAAAGGATTAAGAGTGATTTGCGTCACACAGCGACGGCGGACTAAAAAATAACCACTCATCGGATCGGAAATCCGACCCAGAACACCCGGTAAAATAATTAAACCGACCATTTGTGCGCCGCGAGACAAAAACCGCCTGATGAAACTCCATTCACTAACTCCGCCTCCTTCCACATGGCGACTAGCTAGCGCCAAATCTGCACCAGATTCGATTTCTTGCCAAAGTTTAAGTAACACTTGAGGTGGATGTTGTAAGTCAGCGTCAATAACTCCTAAAATTTCACCTGTAGCAGCTTGCCAACCGCGAATAACGGCAGTAGAAAGTCCTCTTTCTTTGGTGCGACGCATTACTCGCAGTTGGGGATATTGAGGAATTAGTTCCTGGGCTACTTTCCAAGTTTTGTCAGGACTATTGTCATCAACCACAATTAATTCATAAGCTTCCGGCAGAGTAGCATCAAGCAACTGTGAGAGAATAGCGATCGCTGCTTTGATATTCTTCGCTTCGTTATATGTAGGTAGCACCAGCGATAAGCGCATTTTGCTAGTAACTGCTAGCTCAGAAATTTCTAGAATACCAGAGGGAACGGGCAATAATGAATGTGGTTGGTTAAAAGTCATGGAATCCTTGAGATAAAAGCGAGATCCGCACCATAATTAATTTTTATTTACCGAAATATTTTTCCTGACCTAGAAAACTACTTTTCAGTGAAATTTTTTGTCTCAACTGAGAAGTTTTCTGCTTGAATAATAAACAAAGATCCTAAACCACAATTGTCTAACCAAATTGCTTAAGTTGCAAGTTACCCTACTGATAAGTTAGTGGCTATGTCCCTTGATTCTGAGCAAATTGAGCTTAGTATTGTAGTTCCCGTCTATAACGAGGAACAAAATCTAGATTGCTTGTTCGAGCGACTAGAATCAGTTCTGGAACCAATGAAAGTTAGCTATGAAATTGTCTGCGTAAACGATGGTAGTCAAGATAATACTATCGAGTATTTAATCGCCCATCACCAGCGCAACTCAGCAATTAAAGTCATTAACTTTTCCCGGAACTTTGGTAAAGAAATCGCTCTTAGTGCAGGATTAGACTACAGTAGCGGTGCAGCCGTAATTCCCATTGATGCCGATTTGCAAGATCCGCCAGAATTAATTAAACAATTAGTGGACAAATGGCATGAAGGTTACGATGTAGTTTATGCCACCAGGCGATCGCGCAACGAAGAAAGCTTACTCAAACGCTTTACCGCCAATAATTTCTATCGAATAATTGCTAAAATGAGTCGCGTTCCTATCCCCGCTAATACAGGCGACTTTCGTTTAATGGATCGTAAAGTTGTCGAAGCAATTAAGCAAATGCCAGAGCGAACTCGCTTTATGAAAGGAATGTTTGCTTGGGTAGGTTTCAAACAAACTTCTGTCCTTTTCGAGCGCCCCAAACGTTACAAAGGTAAAACCACCTGGAATTACTGTAAACTCTGGAATTTTGCTATCGACGGGATCGCCTCATTTAGTATGATTCCTCTGAAAATTTGGAGCTATATTGGCATTCTAGTCTCTTTCCTCGCATTTTTATACGGTTCCTTTTTAATTATTAGTACCTTAATTTGGGGGATCGATGTACCTGGATATGCTTCAATCATGGTAGTAACACTATTTCTAGGCGGAATTCAGCTGATTAGTTTAGGCGCGATCGGTGAATATCTCAGTCGAGTTTACGAAGAAGTCAAAAGAAGACCGCTTTATTTAGTTCGAGAAAGTTATGGTTTCGCAAACGAACAGCTAGAAGAAACTACTCAGGAGACACTTTGATGTCCAAGTTTAAAAGTAGTATTTTAATTCTTACTATTATTTGTATTCTTGCTACAGCTTTAGGAATTTATCTCTTAGGTGGAATTAACCAAGAACAGTTAGAAAATTGGCTAGAAGAAGCAGGAATTTTAGCACCAATTATTTACATTGTCCTGTATACAATTGGAACTTTACTGATTTTGCCTTCCACACCCTTAAACCTCGCAGGTGGAGCAATTTTTGGTGCTTGGATGGGGACTTTATGGACGAGTCTAGCCGCAGTAATTGCCGCAGTAGTTGCATTTTCTTTTACGCGTAGCATCGGCAGAGAATTAATTGCCCAGAAACTTGCAGGAAAATGGGAAGCAATGGACGCAGAAATTCGTCAAGGTGGCTTATTTTATCTGTTCGCCATCCGACTATTACCAATTATTCCCTATGGTTTAGTTAACTTTGCTGCTGGCTTAACGTCGATTCGTTTTCAAGATTATTTATGGGGAACAATTTTAGGAACAGTTCCCGGAGTTTTACCTTTTGTAACCATTGGGAGTTCGGGAATTAAAGCGATGCAAACAGGAGATGTACTTCCTTTATTAGGCGCTTTAGCTTTAACAGGAATCCTGGTTGCAGGTGCTACTTGGTATCGTCGTCGTCGTCAATTTCCCCAAAAAGTTTTAGCAGAAACCCAGCACTCGAACTCAGTTCAACGTCCTCAAGAGCGATCGCGCGATTTGCCAGATAGTGAAGAACTAAATAAATAGCGAGCCCAAAAATAACAATGGAAAAAGTGCAAACATTTAACTATATTTATCCTTCTAAATGGTGGCGAATTTTAGTAATCTTTCTCTTAGTGATAGGTATTTTATTTCGAGTCGTCAACATCGAGAAAAAAGTTTATTGGGGTGACGAAGCTGCTGGTTCATATCGGATTGCAGGCTATAAATCAAAAGAATTTCAAGAATTTGCTATGCAGGGACAGGTAATGAGTCCCGAAGAATTACAGAAATATCAACGTCCCAACTCCAAAAAAAACTTACGTGACGCGATAAATGCTTTAGTTGGACACCCCGAACATCCGCCCTTATACTACTTAATAGCTCGATTTTGGATGCAGCTATTGGGTGATGCTGTTATCACACCAAGAAGTTTGTCTGTTTTATTCAGCTTTTTGGTATTTCCTTGCATTTATTTTTTATGTTTGGAATTGTTTGCGTTGCCGTCAGTAGCTTTAATGGCGCTTGCGCTTGTAGCTGTATCTCCTTTTCAAATTCTTTATGCTCAGGAAGCACGTCAGTATAGTCTTTGGATAGCTACAATTTTACTATCAAGTTGGGCATTGCTAAGAGCGATGCGTATCAACACCAAGTTCACTTGGATTATTTACGCAATCACCCTAGCACTAGGACTTTATACATCGCTACTTTCTATTTTAGTTGCCCTAGCACAAGGTATATATATCTTTTTTCTGGAAAGCTTTCGATTTAGTCAAAAACTGAGCGCTTATCTCTTAGCTTCTTTAGCAGGAATGCTTCTGTTTTTACCTTGGATTTTGGTGATTATTTTTGCCGAAGAAGAAAATACTGGTTGGACAAAAAAACCTGCACCTATTTCTGCATTAGGTAAAACTTGGATTTTTCATCTTAACTCAATTTTTATTGATTTTAATTTAACTTTCAGGAATAAATATTTATTACTTTATTTAGCAGTTATCCTCTTCATCGGATATGCTTTCTACTTTCTCTGGGAGCGGACACCGAAGCGAACTTGGTTGTTTGTCTGGATGTTAGCAGCAGTAACTTTCTTAGCATTAGCAATCCCAGACGTAATTATGGGAGGACAACGTTCAACTATCTTTCGCTATTTACTACCTAGTTTTGTTAGTATTCAAATAGCAGTGGCTTATCTATTAGCTACTAAAATTACCTTTGATTTTAGACAAAAATGGAAATCGATCTTCTGGAAATTGCTCGCAGTTACGATCATTTTTGCCGGAACTTTATCGTGTTTTCAAGTGATTCAAGCCGAAGCTTGGTGGAACAAATACCGAGAATATTATCATTACCAGATAGCAAAAGTTGTGAATCAAGCAGAACGATCGCTGGTTATTTGTGCTTGGTTTGACTGCATGACTCTCAGTCATGTTGTAGATTCTAACGTAGGACTTCAAGATATCCGTAACCTGAAAAAATTAGATCGAGTAGGCAATTCTTTTAGCGAATTATTCGTCTACAAGTCGAAAGTTTCCTTAGAACAATTGTTGAAAAATAAGCTTAATTATGAAATTGAGTATACTTATTATTGGCAAAAGGAATTAACTCCCACCGATTCAGCTAGTGCGACACTTTGGCAACTCAAGAAAAAAAATTAGTTAACTGAGATTTTATTTAATAGAGGTAAGAAAAATGTTTGCCTGTTTACCACTAATTTGCTTAATTATTTTCTGGCTAATTTTCTGGAGTCCAGAAAAAGACTGGCGTAGTGCTAGCTTAACAGCAGCAGTTGTTTGGGGAGTATTGCTTGCCGCCTTTACTGAAATCTTAAGTTTGTTTAAATTTTTAACCTTTAGTTCAGTTTTAGCTTTGTGGCTTTTAACTCTCATTACTGGGGGTTTTATTTATTATCGACTCATCAAACAAAAACAGCGATCGCTAAAAGTTCCTCCTCTTCCCAAAATTTCTCCAGCTAACCTGGTTTTACTAGGAGGTGTAGCTGCGATCGTCGCTACAGTGGGTTTAATTGCAGTAGTAGCACCACCTAATACTTGGGATTCAATGACTTATCACATGAGTCGCGTAGTTCATTGGATACAAAACCGCAGCGTCGCCCATTATCCTACTTATAACTTACCCCAGTTGTTTCATCCACCCTTTGCCGAGTATATCATTATGCACTTGCAGATTCTCAGTAGCGGCGATCGCTGGGCTAACTTGGTGCAATGGTTTAGTATGCTTGGTAGTATTCTTGGTGTATCTTTAATCGCTAAACAGCTTGGTGCAAATAAAAACGGACAAATTTTTGCTGCTGTTTTTTGTGCGACAATTCCTATGGGAATTCTCCAAAGTTCTAGCACTCAAAATGATTATGCAGTTACATTTTGGTTAGTTTGTCTAGCTCACTATATCCTCCTGGGATTATCAAAACAAAAACCTCGCACTGTTACCTTATTAGGTATTGGTGCTAGTGTCGGATTAGCCGTTTTAACTAAAAGTTCAGGTTACATTTTTGCCTTTCCTTTTCTCCTCTGGTTTTTTCTCGCTAAAATAAATCACCTTCGTTGGCAGTTGTGGAAACCAATTTTTATTGTCACCGCCGTATATTTTAGTTTAAATTTAGGTCATTACTTCCGAAATCTAGATTTATTTGCTACTCCTTTAGGAACTCCAGACAACTTTGCCGTTGACTATAAAATGGAAATATATACCTTGCCAGCTTTTATTTCTAATCTAATTAGAAATCTTGCCTTTCATAACGATATAGTTAGATATCTAGGCTTAGAAGAATGGATTACTCCCCTGACAGGTAAAGTTGCTAAATTAATCGCTATTATTCACTCATTTCTCGGATTAGCAATTGACGACCCTCGTATAACTGCACCTGCTGGATATAGCGTTCCCGGAATATCATTTGATGAAAATACAGCAGGAAATCCCCTCCATTTTTTGTTAATCTGTGGAGCCATTAGCTTGTTGCTTATTTTCCCCAAAATAAACCACAAAAAAAGAGTATTTTGCTATTTAGTTACCTTAATAGCCGGCTTGTTTCTTTTTTCTTTTCTCTTAAAAATTCAATATTATCATCCTCGTCATCATCTCATACTTTTTGTCCTCTTTTCCTCCTTCGTAGGTTTAGTTTTTGAGAAAATCTTCCATCGGAACTTACTTACAGTTATAGCTGTAGTGCTTATCGTTACATCTTTACCTTGGGTTTTTCAAAATAAATTTCGTCCAATTTTCGCAGAAACCAATATATTTAATACTAGCAGGACAGCACTTTATTTTCTGAACAGACCACAGTTAGAAGAACCTTACTCATCAGCAGTTGAATATATCAAACGCCAAGAATGTTTTGATATCGGTTTATCTTTGGGAACGGGTGTAACAGTGGGTAATCGCTATTGGGAATATCCCTTATGGGTACTGTTTCAAAAAAATAACAATAACACCTATCGACTAGAAAATATTCAACCAGAAAATATTTCTGTTACTAAATCAGAAAGCTACCCCCATAACCAGTTTTCACCTTGTGCTATTATTTCTATTAAAGATAAAAAACTTCAAGAAAAGCAAGTAGAAAATCTTGTAATTAAAGGCGAGACTTATAAGACTGAATGGTCGGCATCGGAAGATTATCTTCGGATATTACTTAAACAATAGTATAATATAAAAATCTTAGTTTGTTAAATCAATTATCCTGGCGAAACTAACTATGAACCTACCTCAATTCATTGTTTTAGGCGGACATAAATGCGGTACTTCGTCTTTGCATTCTTATTTAGATCAGCATCCGGAAATTTATCTACCTGCGATTAAAGGAATAGACTTTTTTAGTCGAGAAGGAAATCCAGGTCAAAGAATAACTACAATTGAGGAATATCAAGCTTTATATCAGGATAAAAGCCAAGAACAAATTGCAGGTGAAGTTTCCAGTGTTTACTTGAATTCACCAAAGGCTTGTCGAACAATTAAGAAATATGTGCCAGATGCTAAACTGATAGTCGTACTCAGAAATCCAATTGACAGAGCTTTTTCTCATTTCAATGTACTCAAAGAAACTAAAAAACGCGAAAGAGATTTTCAAGAAATTTTTACCGAAAAAAAAGTTAAGAAAAATGGATTTTATGCAGCTCCATTAAAAATGTATTTAGGAGAATTTGGCAGAGAGCAATTTAAGTTTTTCTTATTTGATTCCTTGACGAAAAATCAACAAGAGTTTTTTGCTGATTTTTTTGAGTTTATTGGTGTTGATGCCAGCTTTATGCCAGACACATCCTTAATTTTGCGTAAAGGAGGAAAAATTAAATATAATAAAATTGAACGAGTATTTCAACAAAATAATTCACTCAAAAAAATCTTAAAATTTGTAGTTAAGCCTTTTACAACCCCCAAACAAAGACTTGATTTATCGGTAAAAATGCAGAATGCTTTTACTAAAAGAATTCAGATGCCGTCAGATATTCGCAAACAGTTAACCGAACTTTATCGAGAAGATATTTTGCAAGTACAAGATTTGCTAGAAATCGATCTTTCTCATTGGTTAAAAGCTAGTTCTAAATAATAATTAATTAGCGGCGATAAGTTACTTTTTATGCTGTTTTAAAAGATACATTTCGCCAAACCACGCTAACCCTGCTCCGCTAGCTTCAGCTAAGATACTAATTAGGCGATATAAGGCAACAGCACCTAAAATTGTCCCACTAGCAAATTCTTCTTGAAGTAAGGCTAGGGCTGTAGCTTCAAAAACACCAATTCCACCGGGCGCACCAGGTACAACTAAACCTAGTAACCAAGCGAGACTAAATGCACCAAGTAACAAGAAAATTTTGCTTGGGTTAATAGTAGTTAAAGCTAGCACAGTTAAGAGAAAACCCGCACCTCGCAAACAAACAAAAATCAACTCTCCTATTAGTGGACGCACCGGATATTTTTCAATTCGGAAATCAGTTTTTTTCTCGTCAACTGTTGGTGTTTTTTTGAGTTTTAATCGGCTAACTTTTTTAATGACTGGATTTAATAACCTGGGATGAATGGCAGCAAAAATAACTGCTAAACTCGCTAATTGTAAGAACCAATTTTCTGAATTAACAGTTAATAAAGCGATTAAAAGTGCTGCTGCTGCCATTAATAATGGTTCGAGAACAACACTAACTGTAGCTGCGGCGAAAGAGATATTGGCTGCCGTTGCTGCTAAAATTCTGCCGGAAAAATGCCAAACATTTCCTGGTAAATATTTAGCAATATTGGTTTTCAAGAAAACTATAATTGCCCAGGGAATGCTGACAGGTTGTTGGAATTCTTTTAAGATGGAAAACCATACCCAACCACACCAAGTATGCGCGATTAAAGTTACTATTAATGCTAAACTTAAATAAAGCCAGCCTTGGCTATGAAAACGGATGGCGAGAACTTCTTGCCAATGGCTTTTTAGAGCTTGAATTAAGAAAAATAAGGTTGCTCCTAAAATTAACCAACGTAGATAAGGTTTGAGACGAAAAATAATTTGCGGCATAAATAATTAAAATTTTTCAGGTATCGAGCTCGAATATTCTAGTTTGAGATTAAAGGTGCAACTACAAGCATAGCAGGAAAATAATTATGATATTATTTAGGAATAAAAAGATTTTTTGAGATTCTATGAAAACTAAATCGCTTAACTCTATTCTGAATTATGCTTTAGATGGAGGAGATTTATCGCCCGAAGAAGGCGTTTTGCTTTTACAGCAAAATGAACCTGCGGTAAGAGAAGCTATTCGCGAGACTGCTGATGAGTTGCGCCGACGACAAGCAGGAGATACAGTGACTTATGTAGTTAATCGCAATATCAATTTTACGAATATTTGCGAGCAACATTGTAGCTTTTGTGCGTTTCGTCGCGATGGAGATGAAGCGGGGGCTTATTGGTTAGAAACTGAGCAAATTTTAGCGAAAGCAGCCGATGCAGTTAGTCGGGGTGCGACGGAAATTTGTATGCAGGGTGGGCTGAATTTGTCGGCGAAAATTAATGATGCTAGTTTGTCTTATTATCTGCGTTTGGTAGAAATAATTAAAAGGGAATTTCCCCAGTTACATTTGCACGCTTTTTCTCCCCAGGAAGTGCAGTTTATTGCTAGGGAAGATAAGATTAGTTATGCAGAAGTTATTGCGGCTTTGCGAGATGCGGGAGTTAATTCGATGCCCGGAACTGCGGCAGAAGTGTTAGATGATAGTGTAAGAAAGGTGTTGTGTCCGGAAAAGATTAAGACAGCTACTTGGTTGGAAATTGTCGAAACTGCACATCAATTGGGCGTACCCACAACAAGTACAATGTTGTCAGGACATATCGAGACAGCGCAGCAACAGATGGTACATTTAGAAAGGCTGCGATCGCTGCAACAAACTGCTATCAAAAAAGGATATCCTGCCCGCTTTACTGAGTTTATCCTCTTACCTTTTGTAGGACAAGAAGCGCCGAAACCTTTACGTCGTCGGGTAGGTAGAGATCAACCGATTCTCGCTGATAGTTTATTATTAACCGCAGTTGCACGTATTTTCCTCGGTAATTGGATCGTAAATCATCAACCGAGTTGGGTCAAACTAGGATTAGCAGGTGCAACGGAAGCTTTGCGGTGGGGTTGTAACGACATTGGTGGGACACTGATGGAAGAACATATTACCACAATGGCAGGGGCAAAAGGCGGTACTTGTATGGAACCAGAAAGATTACAACAAGCGATTACTTCCCGAGGACGAGCTTACCAAGAAAGGAATACATTGTATCAAGCGATCGCTGTGAAATCGCCGACACGAGTGTAAAATTTAGGCAGCGCGATCGGTCAAACTAAAATTACAGTTTCTACAAAAGCAAACCGCTAAAATTTTTGGCTGAAATAAATAAAAAATCAAACTTTTTTGGGTGCGAAGACAGCCCAATAATAAGAAAATGCAAGATTGGTGGCAAAAACAGTTTCCTCAAGGTCGTCAATACCTGAAAATTACCGATGCTAGGGGTAATCCTGTGCAAATTGCTTACGGCGAAAAAGGTAGAGGAAAACCGTTAATTTTTGTTCATGGATTAGGAATTTGGAGTATTAGTTGGCAACACAATATTGACTTTTTTGCTCAATACTACCGCGTGATTTGCTTCGATCTTAAAGGCTATGGCTTTTCTGATAAACCAGCTTATCCCGATAAATCTGGTTATAAAATAATCGAACTAGAACGCATTTTAGCAGCCTTAGAAATCAAAGCGGCGGCGGTTGTAACTGAGTCAGTTTGGGGTGCAGTGGGTTTAGCAGTGGCTGAAGAGAAACCAGAATTGATCGATCGCTTAATAGTCATTGGTGGGACGATTTTCCCGAAAAAACTGCCGAATATAGGGTTAAAAATTATGGCAGTTATACCCTTAAGTTTAGTTAGAATTATCGATATCTTGCGCTTGCCGAAAATTTTAGCACCACTGACGCGCTGGAATTTACGCCAAATTCGTAGTGAAGTAGTTGTCAGAGGAGAAATTCCCCCAGAAGATGTGTATTGGCAAGCTTATCCTTATATTAATTTTCTCCATGCGTCAACAAGGTTAGTAATCGATGTTAAGCAAGCTGCGGCAGAAATTAGCTGCTTGCAGCAACAAAAACCTTGTCTGTTAAGCAAAATTCAAGACAAACTAGAAACAATTACTTGTCCGACATTGGTACTTTGGGGTGCGAAGGATCGTTGGTTTCCCGTAACTGAGGCGAGAAAACTAGACGATCGCTTGCCAAACTCTCGCTTAAAGATTATCCCCGATTGCGGACATGATGTCAGCGCCGACTGTCCCGACGAAATGAATCAAATTTTGCTGGAGTTTCTCCAAGATACGGATTATTGACCTTCCACAAGTGGTAAATTGGCAATGGTGCTGGCTAAGGTTGAGTAAATGTTTAAGAAAAAACGCAAGAAGCATCTTTGGTTTGTTTCGACTTTAGTATTGCTGTGTTTGGGTGGTGGTGCGGCGGCTTATTGGTGGCAAAATCAAGAAGAGTCGATCGCGATCGAGGTTTCTGCTGCGGATGAGTTAATTCCCCAAGAAGCAGTTTTCGTGGCTTCTATTTCGACTAATTCCCGGCAATGGCAGCAAATTCGGGAATTGGGAACCCCAGAAACTCAAGCGGCTTTCCAACGAAGGCTATCTCGCTGGCGTAGTGAGTTACTAACGGTAAATGGTTACAAATACCAGCGCGATATCAAGCCTTGGTTGGGTTCAGAAATTACGATCGCCTTTTTGGGTTCGACGACTAGCAAAACCGATCCTCGTCTGAATTTGTCAGAACTTTCTCGCGAGGATACTTTTACTAAACAACCTTTAGTGGCAATTTTGCCAGTGAAAAATCCAATTCAAGTACAAAGGTTGTGGGATAACGCTAACTTACCAGTAACCGCAAAAGTCCTGGAGAGAACTTATAAACGAATTCAAATCAAAGAAATTAAATCTCCTGACTCGCTGAATTATTCCCTGACAATTTTAGGAGATTTCGCGATCGTCGCTACTCATCCCAAAGCGATCGAGCAAGTAATCGATACTTATTTTGGGGCTGCTTCTTTGGCGACTACTCCCGGTTACGCTGAGTCATTAACTCAACTAACGACAGAAAAACCTTTTGCTGAATTTTATCTCAATATACCCACAGCACTGCAAGAAGCCGCCGCCAGTTCAATTAAATCCGTATCCACCGAAGAGATCGAACAGCAACAAAAACAAGGGGTCGCTGGTACAGTCTCGATTGAAGGTGAAGAACTCTCAATTGATGGTATTCTCTGGCTGAAACCAGATAGTCAGCAAACTTATTTGCTAGACAATAGTGCCGAAAGGATGCCGAAATTACTGCCAATTGAAACTCGTTTGATGTTAGCGGGAAGCGATTTGCAGCAGTTTTGGCAAGGATTAGTAGCAGATAGTCAACTTCTCCCCTTGATTCCCTTCGATCCCTATGCGATTAGCGATTTTATCAAAGCAACTACCGATTTAGATTGGGAAGAAGATTTTTTACCTTGGATGGGAGAAGAATTTTCCCTCGCAGTGATTCCAGTTTCAGCCAACCAACCGAGTCAGCAACACTCAGGTTACGATTTAGGTGGCGCGATCGCCTTTCTGGTTGAAGTTAGCGATCGCTCTACTGCCGAAAAAACCCTGGCAGAACTCGATCGAATTGTTGCAAGCAAATATAAATTTGGCGTTAAATCGACTAAAATTGGCGGCAAACCTGTAGTTAACTGGACTTCGCCTCTAGAAGGAATCAATGCTACTCGCGGTTGGTTAGAATCAGATGTGGTTTTTCTCACGATTGGCGCACCAGTGGCTGAAGAGTTCTTACCTCAACCAAAAGCTAATTTGCGATCGAATGAGTTGTTTAAAAAAGTGGTACTTACCGGAAACAACAACAGCGAAAATCAATTTTTTCTTGATGTCGAACGTACCATCAACGGCGGTAATTTGGGTATCCTCCAACTACCAGCCCATCAGCAAATGTTACTGGATGCCATTCGTACCATCGGTTTTACCACCGCAACTAATGACGAAACCAGTACCCGTTTCGAGATTGTCCTACAACTCAAAAATTTGGCGATCGCTCCTCAATCAGATTTGGAAATCCAACAACCACTTCCTAAAGGGGATTAGGGACTGGGGATTGGGAGACAAGGAGGATAAACTAATAACTGTTCACTGGTCACTGCTAACTGATTACTGATTACTGGTAACTGTTCACTGGTCACTGCTAACTGATAACTGATTACTGGTAACTGTTCACTGTTAACTGCTCCCTGATAACTGATTACTGGTAACTGTTCACTGTTAACTGCTCCCTGATAACTGATTACTGGTAACTGTTCACTGTTCACTGTTAACTGCTCCCTGATAACTGGGAACTGGCACAATAAACTAAGAAAGTTTCTAGCTAGAGGTTTGGTATCAATCGCCAAACAAAAGTTAAAATTCGTTTTAGACAAAAGAGAATTTATGAATTTGGTCACACTCCAGAACTTCCTGGATAATACTTCATTTGCGCTCCTGTTCCTGACCATGTTGATCTACTGGGTAGGAGCATCATTTCCCCGTATTCCCTATCTACAAGCTTTAGGAAGTGCAGGAATGGCATCTGCCAACCTTTGTATCGCCGCCTTACTCGGTGCTAGATGGATCGAAGCAGGTTACTTTCCTTTAAGCAATCTTTATGAATCATTATTTTTCTTAGCTTGGGGAATCACCGCAGTTCACTTATTAGCCGAATTCAAAAGTGGCAGTCGTTTAGTCGGCGTAGCCACAGCCCCAGTAGCAATGGGCGTTACCGCCTTTGCAGCCCTGTCGCTACCAGCAGAAATGCAAACGGCCGAACCATTAGTTCCAGCCTTAAAATCCAACTGGCTAATGATGCACGTTAGCGTGATGATGCTTTCTTATGCGACTTTAATGGTAGGTTCGCTGTTAGCGATCGCTTATTTATTCGTAACTCGCGGACAAAAAATCGAACTCCGTGGTAGTTCAGTGGGTACAGGTAGTAACCGCAGCAAAAATTACCAACTCCAAGTCAAAACTCAAACCAGTAGCGAGATTCCCACAACTTCGGCGCTATCCAATTTCAATCCAACTAATACTCCGATCGCAACCGCCGTTTTAGAGCGAAACGCTCAGGAAACTGAAACCAAATCAACAATTAAACCTACTCCTACTCTCTCCCCACAGCGTCTTACCCTCGCCGAAACTCTCGATAACATTTCTTATCGCACGATCGGATTAGGATTTCCCTTACTAACAATTGGTATTATTGCAGGTGCAGTCTGGGCAAATGAAGCTTGGGGATCTTACTGGAGTTGGGACCCAAAAGAAACCTGGGCTTTGATCTCTTGGCTAGTTTTTGCCGCCTACCTACACGCTAGGATAACCAAAGGGTGGCAAGGCAGGCGACCTGCAATTTTAGCAGCTACAGGTTTAATTGTGGTCTGGATTTGCTATTTAGGGGTCAATCTACTTGGTAAAGGGTTACATTCCTATGGCTGGTTCTTTTAATTCTTGACGCAGGCAAAAATTAGAAGTTAACCATTATTGACAAGAAGTAACTCGGTAAAAAAACTAAATGGGGGAAAATAGTCGTGGATAATCAGTTCTCGCCGCTTTTCAGTGGTGAAGTTCTCACAATTGAAGATTCCGATCAGTTTTTGATCTCGCATCACACGTTCCAATCGGGCGAATTTACAGAAGCCCTGAAAAAGCAGCTACTCGAATACGGTATTGGTGGGTTTACTGAAGACAATAATGCCTGGTTTAGCGAAGAAGGCGTTGAGTGCAAAGTTCTTCGCTATGGCGCTACAGGATGGAAAAAAGGCAAAGTCAGAATTAACCTTGAATTTTGCCCTGACGATACGGAAACTGCTCCCCAGCAGCAAGCTAAAAGTGTCGGCAACGGTTCTACTTCTACCCAAAAAAAAACAGTGGCAAAACCTGAAAATATTGCTACTAACGAAACAGCAGAACTAGATTTAGAAGTCTCGTCAGTTACTTCTTCAGCAAAACTAGAGTTAACTGAATCTGAGTCAGAGTCAAGCTTAGATTTGTCAGAAACTACTTCAGAAACTTCAGAAACTGAGGAAGTTCTCGGACTCGAAGATATAGAACCAGAGGAACCGGAATTAGACCTTGAGGAGAGTTCTGCTTTAGTTGAAGAAGAAGAATTAGATTTAGATTTATCTGCTAGTGAGGAAGAAGAAGAACTCGATTTAGGCGATAGTTTTAGTGAGGACGAAGAAGAACTTGATTTAGGTGATAGTTTTAGTGACGAAGAAGAAGAACTTGATTTAGGCGATAGTTTTAGTGAGGAAGAAGAAGAACTTGATTTAGGCGATAGTTTTAGTGAGGAAGAAGAAGAACTTGATTTAGGCGATAGTTTTAGTGACGAAGAAGAACTCGATTTAGGCGATAGTTTTAGTGAGGAAGAAGAAGAACTCGATTTAGGTGAGACTACAGCCGCAGCAGCAGAATTTGATTTAGATGAGAGTTTTAGTGAGGACGAAGAAGAGCAATTAGAAGATATGTCAGATCCTTTTGCTGACGAGTCAGATTTGGATTTTGGCGAATCTAATTCTGAAACAGAGGAAGGTTTCGATCTTGGTGGTGACTTAGAAATAGACAATTCTACTACCAGCGAAGAAGAAAATTTTCAGTTAGAAGGTATCGGCGAAAGTTATAGTGAAGAGCTTAATTGGGAAGAAGATACTTCAACTGAAGAAGAGGAAATCGATCTGGCAAATGTTCTTAGCAATGAGGAAGATTTTGACCTTGGTGAGACAGAAGAAAGCATTGAATATGAGGAAAGTTCAGAGGATTTAACCGAACTTTCCCAAAGTATTGACGAAGATTTAGAGTTAGTCGGTACTGAAGATGAAGATATTTTTGGGATGGGAGAACTTTCTGCTAGTGACGAGGAAGATTTAGATTTGGCAGATTTAGCTGGAGATGATGAAAATTTTGATTTTCCTAACCTCTCAGAAAATAATCAGGAGAAAAAAGATTCTCAGGAAGATATGTTATTTGATGATGTGTGGCAGGATATGAACGAGAACGAGTTTAGTTGAAAAAATAGTTGGGAAAAAATGATGAGATCGAACCAAAATTAGCAGTTTCAATCGGAGTTCTCCAACCCAAAATCCGATGACTCAAAGCACTAGCTGGACACTTCTCCACGCAAGGCTACATCAAACCTTGCGCCAAAGAAAACTATTACCTCCACAAAAGCGAGTTTTAGTAGCTGTTTCTGGCGGTCAAGATTCTTTGTGCTTGTTGAAACTTTTGCTAGACTTACAACCTAAGTGGTTGTGGGATTTAGCGATCGCTCATTGCGATCACGGTTGGGCTACTGATTTTGGTATTGCTGCTCATGTCGGGGAATTAGCACAAACTTGGCAAATTCCTTTTTATCTTCAAAGTACGACTCAACTCAAGGAAACCGAAGCGGCTGCTCGTCAGTGGCGCTATCAAGCTCTAAGCGAAATTGCTGGAGAACATAACTTTGCGATCGTCGTGACAGGTCATACTCAAAGCGATCGCGCGGAAACTTTGCTCTATAATTTGATTCGAGGTACTGGTGCGGATGGTTTACAAGCGCTCTCTTGGCAACGGGATTTAACGCCACTTGTACGTTTGGTGCGTCCTTTACTGAATTTTTCTCGTGGTGAAACTGGGGAATTTTGTCAGCAATTTGCTTTACCAGTTTGGCAAGATGCGGCTAATCAAAATCTTAACTATGCGCGCAACCGTCTGCGATCGCAGGTGATTCCTTCTTTAAAAGCTGAATTTAACCCGCAAGTAGAAACAGCGATCGCCCAAACTGCGGAACTTTTGCGAGCTGATGTGGAATATCTCGAATCTTGCGCTCGCGAGCTTTTTGAACAAGCACAAATTCCTCAACAACTCGGATTAAATCTTGCTTGCTTGCGTCAAGCTCCCCTAGCTTTACAACGCCGTGTCATGCGTCAACTGCTAAAAAAAGTTCTCCAGCGAACGCCTAACTACGAGCAAATTGAACAACTAACCCAATTAATTAACGCTCCCAACCGCTCTCGCACCTCCTCTCTACCGGGAGGGGCGATCGCTGAAGTTGAGAATGATTCAATCGTATTTCGCTTTATTTGTCAATAGTTTAATTGCCAAGAATCTTTAACCTGCTGCCATTTCCGGAGCAGAATGTAAACTATCAATTGCTTCGTGCATTTGGGAAATAGCCTGAATTTGATATTCCCCATTTTGTTGAACCTTAGAAACCGTTGACGCGATCGATTCTAGCTCCTGTTGCAATTGATTCAAGCTCTCCCGAGCAGGTTGTAAACTTTCTTCATAAAGATGCACCTGACCCCAGAGTTTAGCCACCGCTAACCGTGCTTCCTGATAACTTGACTCCAACTGTTGAAGTTCCTGACGTTTAGCTTCATTGCGACTAGTCTGCTGCTCAACCATCTCCTCAGCTTGAGAAATATTAGCTTGCATCTGCTCAATTTCACCTTCCAGCTTTTGCAAATTCTCCTCTTGTTCCTGTTGTTGTTCTTCCAGGCGATTTAAAACTGGTCGCAGGTCAATATCTTGATTATCGCGATCGGGTTCAATAATCCCTTGTCGCCGCCGCAATACCCGCAAGTGTTGATTTAAAATTACCTGTCGCTCTCCCAAACTACGCCGTTGACCTACCAGCGTTTCAGACAACATTCCCTTTCTTTCTTCCTCATCAGCAAGTTCTTGTTCGATCGCCGGAGCATCATAAACACTAGCATTGTTGAGCTTTTCTTTGAGTTCCTCAACCGTATCGCGTTGTAACTTAAGTTCTTCTTCCTGGTCATCAACAAAACGCTGAAGATTATCCAAATCCTGTTGTAACTTATCCACCTGCTCCTGTAACTCTTCCAGAGGCATACTTTCCAACACCTCCACATCTACAGTTTGAGCAATCTTATTTTCTGCGGGATCTGTACCCAACTGAGAAATAGACTCATAAAGTTGCTCAGTTGCTTGTAGCGATCGCTTAATTATCTGCACCGAAGAACGCTTCATTTCAATCGCCTTATGCTGCAACTGCAACTCTATTTTCCCTTGTGCTAAAGAAGCTTCCTCCTCCTGTAAAACACCTGTAATCTCCTTAATTTTTTCTGACTGCTGCTCCACCTCAGCTTGTCTTTGTTGAGCTAAAGTTTTTTCTTGCTCTAGTTGCTGAGAATAATTATCGATCAGTTCTTGGTAACTATTAAAAGCCAGCAAAGCGCGATCGATTTGTTCTCGTAGCACATCCGTAGGAGCCACCACCGAATCAAGATAATTCAACAATTCCTTAATCGTGGCAGTATCCTCTTCACTTAAACCAGCAGACTGCTGAACTTCACTTTGAAGCGCCGCCAACTTTTCTTGTTCTCCACGCAAATGCGCCCAAGCACCTTCAAGTTCCTGACTTTTACGCTCAAACTCCTCGCGAAGTTTTTCTGCTTCCTCACGAGTACTTTCAATTTCCTGACGTTGTTCTTCGAGACGTTCAACTTCTTCCTTCGCCTGTTCGAGCCGGTCCAACTCAGCTTCCAACTCCATTTCCCGACGACTAAGCTCCTGACTTTGATAAGTCAAAGACTGCTTCCAAGTCTCAATTTCCTCTTCTTGACCCTTAGACTTTTCCAATTCCCGCGAGAACTTTTGCAACAGCCCAACCAATCTATTCCCTGCTGGTTCCGGCACCCCCTGAACTTGTCTATTTCCACTCAAATTCACAATTACCAGAGCGCCATTCTCAAAGCTACTTGCTTCCTCCGAAGCGATCGTTTCCTCACCTTGGATAGAACTCCAAGTCTGGTCATTGCGCTCACAAGCCAAAAGTTTTAATTCCGTCTTCGAGCCGCCGATAAAGCCTTTACTCTGCTTTCTTACTTCTGCGAGATATAGCACTCTTCAATAGTCCTCTCAATGTGTGTAGAGCTTAATCTTGAGCAAATTTTTTCTTTATAGTTTCTTCAGTGTAAACGAACCACCTCGCCCAGACTAATCCCACGAACAAGATTGATGACTAGCTTGCCGAAATCTGTCCCAGTAATAGCCTGCGGCTTTTCCGTACTTAGGTAACGACTTCACCTTTAAAGAAAAAGGCGCGTCCCCAGCCTCTTGGCAAATCACCCGATCGCGATTACTGCTGCGACATTCCTGTCCTAGGTGAAACCGCAGGCATGAAGCTAGCACGTTGGGTTTTAACACTCTTGACACTCTTATAGAAGGATTATAACCTTCCCAGTAAATGTCGCGCTTAACTGCCAACCATCCTAGTGGGATAGAGTAAGAAGACAGCGTAAGTTATTGTTCAATTAATAAATAAATGTCAATTTCACCAAGAAAAACTCATCACCTGCTATTTTAACGCTCTCCTAGCTAGAACAACCTCAATCGCGAGCCAATCAAAGTCTTAATTTTCCTGCAAAAATTAGTTAGATTTAGCAAACAAGCTCTCGCCCTAGCAAGCAAGTTATAGTTTCTGTCAGCGTTAATTTTGCTTAGTTTTCAATTAAACTAAGTAATATGTACTAATAAAATTGAAATAGGGATCTCAAAGGAAATCAATAGTATTAGACAAGTATTGCCACTACCAGAGAAGATAATTCCTAACGTAGCATTATTTTAATTCCTATACTTCTCCAGCAGAGATCGCCTCAATTATCAAACCTTAAATTAGTTTCTTAGTTTTGGTATAATTCAACCCTTCCAGTCGAGGGTAGCATCAAGAAAGAGCCACATCGATCGAAGTATAGAGGAGCGGATTTTTGAGAAGATGCAGGGAAATTTAAACGAAATTGACATCCGCAGCATCCTGCAACTGATCGAATTAGGTCAGCGAACAGGCGAACTATTCGTAGAAGCTTATCGAGAACGTCCCAGCAATCAGATTAGTAGCGATCGCTCCACTGAGCGACTGATCCTCGATAATTCCGTTTTAGCAGAGGAATCCAAACAAGCCGAGCAATTTTGGTTTGTCTTTTTTGTCAACGGGCAAATTATTTACGCTGCCGACAGTAGTAACAGTAATTTATCCCGTTTGCGTGACTATCTACGTCGCTACAAAGTAGAAAACGCCCTCACTGAACTACAAAGCAACCCAGCAATTGCCTCGACAAATGCGCCAGAATATGCTTACTTGTGGCTACTATTGGAAAATCATCTAATCGACCCCAAACAGGGACGGAGTATCATTCACAGTATGGCAAATGAAACCCTCTTTGACCTTTTGAGCATTAGCCAAGGCTCATTTATCTTTGAAAGCGCTCCTCCCCTAGCACCTCAATTAACTACCATAGAAATAGCACCGCTAGTAACTAAAATCATGAAACAGGTGCAGCAATGGAAGCAATTTTATCCTCTAATCCAATCACCAGAACAATATCCGGTAATTGGCGATCGCGTTAAATTACGAGAAGCTTTAGGAGAAAACGCTTATAAAAACTTATATTACTGGGCAGATGGCAAAACGACCTTGCGGCAGTTATCGCGCTATCTCAATCGGGATCTGCTGATTATTGCCAGAGCAATTTATCCTTATTTGCAAAAAGGTTGGGTGCAAATGCTTAGTCCTAATTTTTACTCAGATCTTGCCCAACAACAACTAGCCTTACCCAAGCAAACAACCCGCTTACCTCGTGTAGTCTGTATCGACGACGAGGTGACAGTGGGAATGACCGTTGAAGAACTCCTTCAAGGACAAGGATACGAAGTTCATGTCATCAGCGATCCGATCCAAGCTCTGAGTCAAGTTTTTCAAATTAAGCCCGACCTAATTTTTTGCGATCTGGCAATGCCAGAATTAGATGGTTACGAAATTTGCGCTATGCTGCGAAAATCAACAGCATTTCGCCATACCCCCATTATTATGCTGACAGGCAAAGAAGGATTTATTGACCGAGTCAAAGCAAGAATGGTAGGTTCAACTGACTATCTTACTAAGCCATTTGGAAAAAGCGAGTTATTGATGTTATTAGAGAAATATATTGGTATGGGGACTGGCAGAGACTTAAACCAGAACCGAGATTCCCAAGCTAACGGAATCGAAACCTGGGGAGAGCGTCAAGACAACAGCAACACATCCACAGCAACAGCATGAAGTGATGGAGTTAATTTAATGAGATATTACAAGTACACAACGTACTAAACACAAGCAAAAAAAATGTCGGTTTCGTTTAGATCGCCGATCGGGTTTCTCAGGTAGGGAGTTATGAGTATAGTTTTAGTTGTAGAAGACAGCCTAGCACAAAGGCAAATGATCTCAGACCTCCTCAAAGGTAGTGGTTTGAAGGTCGCTGTCGCCAGCGATGGCGTAGAAGCTTTAGAGCATATTCAAAAATCTAGCCCTCCTGACTTGGTAGTGTTGGATATTGTCATGCCGAGAATGAATGGTTACGAGGTTTGTCGTCGTTTGAAAAATGACCCAAAAACGCAAAACGTTCCTGTGGTGATGTGTTCTTCTAAAGGTGAAGAATTCGATCGCTACTGGGGTATGAAACAGGGTGCAGATGCTTATATCGCTAAACCTTTTCAACCAACAGAGTTGATTGGTACGGTCAAACAGCTACTGAGAGGGTAAAAATATTAACGGGATGGAGTAGGGGCAATGGAGGCAAGTGAAAACTATTTCAGTGGCAATGGTCAAGAAATATCGTCGGATATCCAAGAACTGGAAGCTCCAGAAGGTCAACTACATTTGAGGTTTTTCGTTCCTTCAGGAGATGAGTTTGCTCTGCCAGCAATGGGTATCAGAGAGGTGATCCAACAACCTCCAGACCGGATCGCGCCTATTCCTAATGCTTCTCCATTGCTGTTAGGAACGATTAATTTCCGAGGTCAGGTGATTTGGGTCGCAGATCTGGGTCAGTTTTTGGGAGAGGATCTGGCGTTAAATACAGAACGACCGGAAATTCCGGTAATTGCAGTTGAGGATCAAGAAACTATCTTAGGATTAGCCATAGAAGCCATTGGGGATATTGATTGGCTGGATGTAGACCAACTCCAGATGCAAAGCAATGTTCCCGATCGCATGGCTCAATTTGTCAAAGGTGAGTGGGTGTTAAATAAGGAAGAAGCAAGCGAGGGTTTGTCTGCACCAAAATATCTTCGTCTACTAGACCAAATCGCGATCCTGCGATCGGCACGGTGGGCAGCATGATTTTTCCTGACTAACTAAGTTTAAAAGAAGAGCTTTCGGATTTTTTCAACCCCCGCATCTCGGAAGTAGATGCTTCGTCCTAACTACTAAAAAGGTACAAAGAAAGAAGCAATTTAGCAGGCAAAGGGCGAGGAAAGAGCATCCAGCTTTGATTCCTACACCCTACTCAGGATTAACATCGGGAGGAGGCAAATGACATCAGGTACAGATTACGCACAAGAGTACGGTAGGGCGGAGAAGGCATATCTAACAGGTAAATACCCAGAAGCGGCGGAAATTATTGACCGTTTGGCTTCTGAATATCCGGAAGATGTAAATGTGGTGCTGCTGCGGGGACATATTTACTGTTATGGTTTCCAAGATTATGAAGTCGCACAACAGCAATATGAAAAGGTTCTCGAATTAACTCAAGAACCAATGCTGTGCGATTATGCTCATCAAGGAATGGAAACAATTCGACAATTACTTGATGAGGCATCGAATGAAGATTTTGGTGATGTCTCTGGGGAAGAGTTAGAAGATTTCGATGTTCCTGAACCAGAAGAAGATTTTGTGGGAGGTACGGAAGAGCAACATTGGCAGGAATTAGAAGAGTTGGATAGCGATCGCGATCTGGATCTAGCTAGTTTGGATTTCGATGAGGAGACTTCGTCCGAGGAAGATTACTTGCCCCAAGAGGAAGCGACGCGCCTTAACAGTGAACCTTTTGCCAATCCTTTTGCCGCAGAGATTAGTAGCGATCTGCGGTCGGATTTGTCCGCACAAGAAGATGAAGATTATCAAGATCCTTTTGCTGTCGATTCTGCGGCAATTGATTCTAGTTGGGAAAGTAGCCAAGAGTTCGCTCTTGATAGCGATGATTTTCCTGAATCTGACGAAGATAGTTTTCCGCTCTCAGAGGAGGCTTCCCCAGGAGGAGAATTTTTGCCCGATTCAGATACCGATCGGGATAGTGAAGGTGCAACTTTTGTGATTCCTCCGAAACAGCAATCTCAAAAAAATTTAGCGCAGGAGCATTTTTCCGAGGAAGAAAATCAGGATTGGCAAATGTCTCCGGAAGCAGAATTTAACCCTGATTGGGACGAGGAAATTGAAGAACTTGAACCAGAATCATCTCACGATCGCGATTTTCAAGAAACTTTATTGATGGCATCTGGAGATTTAGAAGATGGTTTTGCCACTGATGAAGAAGATTATCACTACTTTAGTGAAGGAGATTCTGAACCTACCGAACCATTAGGAGTTAACAGTGCCTTTGTCGAAGAAGAAGACAATCTTGCCGATTATTCGTCACAAAATGGCTCCGCTGTCCGCGACGACTACGACATTGAGGAAAATTATAGTACCTACCGACAAAGTAACTCCCAAGACTTAAATTATTCAGACCTTGATGAAAAAGCCACAGCTTCAGACCTTCCCAATAGTACCGGGGATTTTTTAGAAGAATTTGAAGTATTTAATGACGATTTAGATAGTATTTCTGACTTTGATAGCGAAATTGGCGATCTAAATATTGATGGAGCAGAAGAAGACTTTGCACTTGATAGTGAAATCAAGCATTCCAAAGACCTCAGTGTAGAATCTAAAGATGAACCTAGGGTTAGTAGTAAAGAAGAAATGTTTAGCATTGGCGATACTGCTGCCAGCGTAACGACTAACTTTACTCCCCCACCCACGCCAGCGTCTTATGAAGCAAATGTTGAAGTCGAACAAGGTTCTTTAGCTGCTTTTGAAAATGCTCCTCTGAAGAAAAAAACCTGGCTCCAAGCTGGTGCGGCAGGTATTGTGAGCGCGATCGCCGTCGCTTTTGTCAGTTGGGCAGCTCAAAGTTTAGCCCCTGAAAATGCTGAAAGAGCCGCGATCGCTCATTTACGCCGCACTGGAATTTTGATGACTTTGGCGGCTGGAGGAGCTAGTTTCGGAACCACTTTATTTTTGGGTCGCCTAGCTACCAAACAAGTCCTACGCACCACCGAAGACTTACAAAATCAGTTTAATACTGTCTCTCAAGGTAATTTAAACGCCAAAGCTACAGTTTATTCTGAGGATGAGTTGGGTCAAATTGCTTCTGGCTTTAATCAAATGGCGCGGGTGATCCTGACGACGATGACTGAGGCTCAACGTAAAGCCGACGAGCAAGAACAAGCGAAAGAAGACCTGCAACGTCAAGTAATTCGTTTGCTCGACGATGTAGAAGGTGCAGCGCGAGGCGATCTGACTGTGCAAGCTGAAGTCACTGCTGATGTTTTGGGTGCGGTTGCTGATGCTTTTAACTTGACAATTCAAAACCTCCGCGAAATTGTGCGTCAGGTGACTCAGGTAGCACGGGAAGTTAATAAGGGTGCTAGTAATAGTGAGGCGTTTGCTCGCGGGCTTTCTAGCGATGCTTTGCGACAAGCTGAAGAGTTGGCGGTGACGCTGAATTCGGTGCAAATGATGACTGATTTAATTCAACGAGTTGCCGATAACGCCCGCGAAGCAGAAGAAGTCGCCCGCTCCGCTTCTAGTACCGCCAAAAAAGGCGGCGAAGCTGTAGAAAGAACCGTAGCAGGTATTCTGCAAATTCGCGAAACCGTAGCCGAAACAGCCAGGAAAGTCAAGCGTTTAGCAGAATCATCTCAAGAAATTGCCAAAATCGTCGCTGTAATTTCCGCGATCGCCTCGCGAACCAACCTATTAGCTCTGAACGCCTCCATTGAAGCAGCCAGAGCCGGAGAAGCAGGGAAAGGATTTGCGATCGTCGCCGATGAAGTTCGTCAGCTTGCAGACCGCTCCGCAAAAGCCCTCAAAGACATCGAAAAAATCGTCCTCCAAATTCAAGTCGAAACTGGTTCGGTGATGACAGCAATGGAAGAAGGTACTCAACAGGTAATTGACGGCACCAAACGCGCAGAACAAGCCAAACGAGCCCTCGATGATATCGTTCAGGTAAATAACCGTATTGACGCCTTAGTTCGTTCTATTACTGCCGATACCGTCGAACAAACTGAAACCTCTCGTGCAGTAGCCCAAGTAATGCAATCTGTCGAATTAACCGCTCAAGAAACCTCACAAGAAGCTCAACGAGTTTCCTCAGCATTGCAAAATCTCGCCTCAATGGCAAGAGATTTATTAGCAGGAGTCGAACGTTTCCGAGTTGAAGGAACCGAGGAAAAATAAACAAACTATCGCCAACCAAAATGACAATTGGACAGGGAAAAAAAAGTATTAGCGCTTGGTTCGAGCGTTTAATAGCAGCAATTTTCTTAGGAGGTCAAACCATCTTGCACCTCACCCAGAGTAAAATCCACCGACGCAATACCCTCGAACAAATGGCAGTCGTCGGTCCTGATTCAGTAGCGATCGCCCTAATTACTGCTAGTTTTGTCGGTATGGTATTCACCATCCAAGTAGCGCGAGAATTCCTGTATTTTGGCGCCGGAACTGCTGTTGGTGGGGTTTTAGCCCTTTCCTTAAGCCGCGAATTAGCACCCGTACTCACCGCAGTAGTCATTGCGGGGCGCGTTGGCTCCGCTTTTGCTGCCGAAATTGGTACGATGCGGGTAACAGAACAAATTGATGCTCTTTACACTCTGAAAACCGATCCCATTGATTACCTAGTCATTCCTCGTTTCTTAGCCTGTTGTTTGATGCTGCCAATTTTAACAGTTCTATCCTTAATTACTGGTTTGACAGGGGGAATGCTGATTGCTAAATTTCTGTACGATATTCCCTACTCCGTCTTTCTCGATTCAGTACGCAATTTTAGTAGCGCGAGTGACTTGCTCAGTGCAATGTTTAAATCGCTCATTTTTGGCGGTTTAATTGCCACAATTGGTTGCAACTGGGGTTTGACAACAACGGGCGGTGCTAAAGGTGTGGGGGAATCGACTACAACTGCTGTAGTTACGTCTTTACTGGCTATTTTTATTTCTAACTTCTTTTTATCTTGGATTTTGTTTCCCGGTACGGGAAGTGCTTTGACAGGTAATTGACATTCTCATTTTCGGAAAACTTGCTAACATAGGCTCCGATCCTCGTTCGCTGCTATCGCTATCCGACTTGCTCTAGATACTGAGATAGATCCTCGATCAAACGCGTTAATTCCGCCTCTGTAGTGAGACGAAGGCGATCGTCTCGCAAAGTAATTAACACTTTAGCTGCAAAAGGACTAGGGTAGATATTGGGGTTGCAGAAAACTTCGAGAAAGACATCTCCGGTGTAACGATACTCCATTGGCGATCGCTTTTGCGGTCTAGTACCGCCACTAGCAGTTTGACTAGCAGCCATCTTGAAACTCTGCATCAATTGGGCAATTTCTGCTTGTAATTGCTTTGCTGCTTCGGGAGTAAAGTTCAAGCTAACCGAACCCTGAACTAAATTAATTGTTAGTTGAGTCATAATTACAGAAAAATTTGCTTGAGTACAAGCTAAGGCAAAAGATGTTATTTAGTCCTTCGATCTGAATTTAGCAAATAATTGGACAAAAAGTAACTAATTATTAAAAATAATCTCAATAACTTGAGTTGTTTGTCTAACTTATTGAAAGCTAAAGTCATTAATTAATCAAGGTTTCAGCTTAAAAGAGAAAAAAATAATATCATGGAACCAAGAAATACTTTTGGTGAATTTTGTGCTACAAGATAACCGTTCGGCAGTTCGGAAAATATTACTAATTACCCTGGGACTTAACCTGTTAGTAATGGTCTTGAAAGCAGTTGTGGGTTTAGTAACAGGTTCTTTAAGTTTACAAGCAGATGCCTTGCATAGTGTTACCGATAGTGCTAATAATATTTTGGGTTTAATTGCCAATCGCTTCGCTTCACCACACCCAGACAGACGACATCCTTATGGACATCAGAAATTTGAAGCAGTAGGAGCGTTAGGAATTGCCGCATTTTTAGGTATTGCTTGCTTTGAAATTTTGCAAGGTGCGATCTCCAGAATTTTTCAAGGTATTAGCCCGGTAGCAATCTCAGTTCCAGAATTATCTATCTTATTGCTAGTTTTAGGCATAAATATTTTTGTCGCTTTTTACGAGCGTAGAGTTGGTAAGCAAGTTAACAGTCCGATTTTACTTGCTGATGCCCAACATACCATGAGCGATGTTTGGATTACGATTACTGTTTTAGCAGGCTTAATCGGAATTTGGCAAGCAAATACTTTGAATTTGCCACAATTACAGTGGTTAGACGTAGTTTTAGCTTTTCCTGTGGCTTTGCTAGTATTTCGTAGCGGTTGGAAAGTGTTGCAAGAAAATTTACCTTGGTTAGTTGACGAAATGGCGATCGCTCCAGAAGCAATTTACGATCTGGTCATGACAGTACCTGGAGTAGTCAACTGTCACGAAATCGCCTCTCGCGGGGTTTTAGGTAGACAAGTCTTTATTGAAATGCACGCGATCGTTAATGCAGTTGATGTTGAAAGCGCTCATGCTATTACTGAAGAAATAGAAAATCGTCTCACTGAACGCTTTAGTCCTGTTAGGATTTTGATTCACGTCGAACCACCTGATTATAAATCCGATCGGATTAGTTTTACCTCAGATGCTAACTGAATATTCCCAAAGTTTTCCACAGACATCTGTTCTTTTCCACAGAAATATGCTAGTTTTCCACAGTATTAAAGAAAAGATAACCCTAGCAAATTGTCTTATTAACCAAAGAGGGTAGTTATCACTTATCACCCGACCAGTTTATTCCCTAATTCCCTCTTGTCTTCCCATTCTGCCTCGCAACCAATCACCAGTTCAAGAGTCCTAATCATCCGATAGAAGCGCAGATAATAACTTTCAAGGGATAATGGCGATCGCTATTGATTGAATAAGTTGAAGAAAATTACGTCTGTCACCTCAATATTTTCCACCTTATCTCACCTTTACTTAAAATTACTTACATAAGTTTGGCAATTTGTCAACGGTATTTTTTCCAGTGGTTGACATTTTTCGTCACAAACTAAGGGAAAAATTTCGATTATTTTAGCTACAATCACCTTCTGCTGTCCAATGTCTATCCGAAGATTGATATACTTTCAGATTTGACAAACCAGCAGTTTTTACTAATTTCTCAACTTCAGACAAAGTAAAAGCAGCGTGGAGTGAATCTCGGAATAATTTTTTTTGCTGTTCATCATATTTTTTACCAATTTGTGCTACCATTTTTTCAAGCTTTTCTTCACTTTCAGGACGTAACAAATCCCGAAATAAAATTGCCCCCTTTGATTTAACTACGCGCTTAACTTCTCGCAGAAAAGGCAAAGGATCGGGCAAATGATGAACTAAACTATTCGACATAACTAGATCGAATTCTTGGTCGTTGTAAGGAATATTTTTAGCATCAATTTTGGCTAAACTTATTTGAGATTGCAAGCCAGCAGTGGCAACATAATCAATGCCAATATTTAGCATTGATTGTGCCAGATCGATGCCAATTAATTGCCATTCTGGGCGTTTTTGACAAGCTAAAATTGGAATCCGTGCGGTACCAGTCCCCACATCCAAAACTTTAGCAGAAATTGGCGCAAGAGAAATCGCTTTTTCAGCAAAAGCAGTATTTAGTTCCTCAAAATCCATTGCATCATATTTGGCTGCTTCTTCAGGAGAATCCATTAATTCTGGTTCTAATTTTCGTAAGAGCATAGATTTTATTTTTACATCGAACGACCATCAATTTATTAATTTTTCACTACTTAAATTCCGGGCTAGTTATTAACGTAATCCTCACCACAACTAGCCCTAAAAAAACTCAAAAACGGAAGTTTTGCCGTTGTTTGTATTCCTCAGTCTCTTGATATTCTGACCATAATTCAGCCACCTGCTTCTGAATTTCTAGATGTCGAGCAACACCTTCATAGGTATAGCGATTATAACCATTAGTCAGAATTAACTTTTCCAAATTATAAATGCGTTCGTCCGGATCTGGGTGAGTAGAAAACCAAGCAGGAATATTGAGATTATCTTCCTCATCCAGAGTAATCATTAAATTGTGTAATCCATCGGCTGCATAACCGCTAGCAACCAAAATTTTTGTACCGAGAATATCAGCTTGACGTTCCATCTCGCGACTATAATTAAGCACAATTAAATTAGCCGCAGTGCCGCCAAAAGGAAAAAATTGAGTAAGATTAGCAGTAAGATTTCCTTCAGTAACCAATTGAAAACCATGAGAAAGCACAGCATGAGATAATTCATGTGCTAACAAACCAGCTAACTCAGCTTCCGAGTTACTTTTAAGAATAGCCCCAGCATTAACAAATACCTTACCTCCCGGAAGTGCAAAAGCATTCAAGCGATCGTCCATAATGACATAAAATTGATAGTCAAAATCATCGCGTCCCGCAGCTAAAACAAGTTTATTACCGATCGCGCGAACATATTCCAGCACTTCTTCATCCTCTAGCATTGGAAGTTGTGCTTGCGCTTGGTTAGCAAGACGAGATCCTACTGCTGACTCTCCCCTCAACATCAAAACCGTAGTTTCCAAAGCGGAAAGGGGACCAAATAAATTACCTGTAACAGCATAACCAATTGCACCAGTAATAACATTAGCGATCGCATTTCCGCGCAACTCTCTCCGCAAATGTCGCTGATAGCGCGCTAAATTCTCATCAGCTAATTCCCGAAATTCTTCAGCCTGCTCGTGTTCTGGATTCATTAAAGCAAACTGACGCGCAATTAAGGAAGCTTCCAACCACTTTTCTTGCTCGCTATAAACTTCAATTGCAGTTTGGAGTAAAATTGGTTCGTTAGGATACAGCGCGATCGCTCGCTCCAATGCTGTAATAGCTTCATCAGTGCGATCGTACTTTTTCAAAGCCTCAACATAACGCACGTGACCGGGAATAAATTCCGGATGTTGTTCGACCAAAAACTTTAAAGGAACAAAGATTTTACTTTCTAATTCTTGTGCTAAACCTTCTTCAGAAAGTCGCCAATAAACTGCACCTGCTGGCGCTAATTCTGTGAGATTATAAATTGCTTCTGGTTGATTTTCTATCTCAGCTCTGATTTCACGAGCAAAAGGTGGTTTTGCTTCCCGATATAATTGGGTAGCTGCGGCAATATCTCCAGCTAAAAACAATCGATCTGCTTCAATAAGTTTCTGCTGACGAGCAATTTCTTCGGGAGATAACTCTGTTTCTATTTCCGCGTCTTCAGTTATTTCCTCAACTGTTGCTTCCCCAGGAATAGGAGATTCAGGAATAACTTCTTCTGCGGGTACTTCCTGAGTAGATTCTGGAGTTACTTCTTCCGTAGGTACTGCAAAAACTGGTTCAGCATCAACTTCAGTAGTTATTTCTAAAGTTATTTCCGAGAGAATGAGATCGGGAGAATCATTGGTAGAATTAATTTCGCGATCGCGTTCCGGAAGCGTTGCACTAAAATCCTGAGTTTGAACAATTCCGAGAGATTGTATTTCCGAAAGAATTATTTCAGGAGAATCATTAATTGAAGTAGTTTCATCATTACTTTTCTGACTAGCAGCGCTAACCGACTGATTTAAAACAATTTCCACTTCCAGGGGCTTCAATGTTTCCGCAAAAACCCCAGAATGAGGTAAGAAAATTCCTAAACTAACCAACAATACCGAGTAAGAAAATTTCATGGTGAGGAGTCCTACTCAAGAAGCTAAAGTAACGATCGTAATTGTATCCAACTCAAAAGAGTAGATTCCGCAAATTCAGCGTAGCCAGAGCAATCCGATCGTTGACAAAAAACCTCTTTGTGACTCTTCCTTTGCGACTTTGCGCTTTTGCGAGACAAAAAATCTCCAAATCGAGTCGAAATTTTCGGGAAAAAGTGCCACAAAGATCCCCCAAAACTCGCTACCATAGAATTTCAGTGAGCAGTGAGCAGTGAGCAGTTACCAGTTAGCAGTTACCAGTGAGCAGTTACCAGTTACCAGTTACCAGTGAGCAGTTACCAGTTACCAGTTACCAGTGAGCAGTTACCAGTTACCAGTTAGCAGTTACCAGTTAGCAGTTAGCAGTTACCAGTTTACTCACCCAGTCCCCAGTCCCCAGTCCCCAGTCCCCAGTCCCTAATCCCCAGTCCCCAGTCCCTAATCCCTAGTCCCCAGTCCCCAGTCCCCAGTCCCCAATCCCCAGTCCCCAATCCCCAGTCCCCAATCCCCAATCCCCAGTCCCTAATCCCTAATCCCCAATCCCCAAAATGCCTTTACCAATTGTCGCAATTATCGGAAGACCTAACGTAGGTAAATCAACATTTGTCAATCGTTTAGCGGGAGACAAACAAGCGATCGTGCATGATGAACCAGGAATAACACGCGATCGCACTTATCGTCCAGCTTTTTGGCAGGATCGCGAATTTCAAGTTGTCGATACTGGCGGCTTGGTTTTCGATGACGATACCGAATTTCTCCCCTTGATTCGCGAACAGGCGCTGACGGCTTTAACAGAAGCATCTGTGGCGATTTTTCTTGTCGATGGACAAATGGGAGTTACGGCTGCCGATCGCGAAATTGCTAATTGGCTGCGTCTCCAAAATGTTCCTGTCCTCCTGGCAGTAAATAAATGCGATAATCCGGAAATGGCGCTGGCGCAAGCGGCGGAGTTTTGGGAGTTGGGTTTGGGGGAACCTTATGCGGTTTCGGCGATTCATGGTAGCGGTACGGGCGATTTACTCGACGAATTAATTACTTATCTACCGTCGATGGACGAGATCGAAGTAGTTGAAGAAATCAAAGTGGCGATCGTTGGTCGTCCGAATGTGGGTAAATCGAGTTTATTGAATGCTTTCCTCGGTGAGACTCGCGCGATCGTTAGCCCAATTTCGGGAACGACTCGCGATGCGATCGATACTGTTGTCGAAAGAAATGGTAACACTTATCGCTTGATCGATACGGCTGGGATTCGTCGCAAGAAAAATGTTGACTATGGGGCAGAATTTTTCAGCATTAATCGTGCTTTTAAAGCGATTCGTCGGGCTGATGTGGTTTTGCTAGTCCTTGATGCTCTTGACGGTGTTACCGATCAAGACCAAAAATTAGCGGATAGAATCATTGAAGAAGGTCGCGCGGCAGTTGTTGTGGTGAACAAATGGGACGCGATCGAGAAAGATTCTTATACGATTTACGAGTACAAAAAACACTTACAAAACCGTTTTTACTTTTTAGCTTGGGCGGAAGCAATTTTTGTGAGTGCTTTAACTGGGAAGCGGGTAAAAAATATTTTAGATATTGTTGATACTGCGGCGGAAGAACATCGCCGTCGGGTTAGTACCGCCGTAATTAATGAAGTGATTCAAGAAGCAGTTACTTGGCACACCCCCCCTACAAGTCGCCAAGGTCGTCAAGGTAAAATTTATTATGGTACTCAAGTTAGCACTCAACCGCCAACGATCGCCTTGTTTGTTAACGATCCCAAACGCTTTAGCGATAATTACCGTCGCTATATCGAAAGTCAATTTCGCCAGCAGCTAGGCTTTATGGGAACGCCAATTCGGATCTTTTGGCGCGGGAAAAAAGCCCGCGATCTTGAACATAGCCCGAATCGAGCTACTAAAGTTAAATAAACTAACTAATTATTACTAACTAATGGACTTATTGCGATCGCTGCCTTTAGGATCTTACCTGGAACAGCCTGTTACTTGGCTGCATTATCTCGATCCCAGAGTAAAACTCGTTTGGTTGATGAGTTTTCTGGCTGCACCTTTGCTGGCAAATCCTTATTGGCGGATCGCTTTGGTGGTAATCTTGATTCTGCTAACTTTATCCGCCGCTATTCCGGTGCGCGTCTGGCGACAGCAAATGGGCTGGCTACTGTTTTTGTGTGTTTTTGTGTTTATAATTACTTGTCTGGCTCCAGATGGGTTGGCTGTAGAACATCAACCTCGTTTACCGCTTCTCGAAACCGATTTTCCCCAACCTACAGATTATCAATATGTGTTATTTGACGGAGGACGAGTAACCATAACTCGTCGCTCTTTGGATTTAGCAGTGCGTGTCAGTACAGTAATTTTTACTTTAATTTACAGCACTACTCTCTATTTGTTAACTACTGCTCCGGAAGAAGTAACGGCGGGATTAGAAAATTTGCTGCAACCGCTCAAAGTTTTCCGCTTACCAATTACTGAAATTACCTTAACTTTAACTCTTTCTTTGCGTTTTATTCCTTTGGTTTTGGAGGAAGTGCAAAATTTAGCTAGATCGATCCGCACGAGGGCGATAAATTGGAAAAAGTTGGGACTGCGGAAAAGTTTCCAAATTTGGTTGGTTGTTGCCGAAAGATTGCTGGAAAATTTGTTATTACGAGCCGAGCAAATTGCGATCGCGATGGATATACGTGGCTTTACTACTCCCGAGCGACATCAGGTAAAATGGCATCAGCTACGTTTAAGATGGGGTGATTGGCTAGCTTTGGCAAGTTTAGTTCCTTTTTGGTGGGCGCGAGTTTATTTTGGTTCCTAACTAGATTATTACTAAAATTACTAATTTTTTGCAGAATTTTTGCTCTTCCTCTTGACAAAAAACTAGTGAAATGATAAAAGCTTTGGCAAGCGCTTAAATTAGTTGGCGATCGCATTGAGGATTTGCTTTCCAGCTACCTTTAACTAAAATCAGGTTAATTATTCAGGGAAGTCGTCAAAAGTGAATTGTGAATATAGTAAGATTTATCCCTAGCTGACCCCAGAACAGGATATCATCAACCTAAGCTGTTTTCTCCTAAATTTATTTGTCTGGGTGGAATTGCTGCAAAACTCAGACAGAATACTTCCCAAAAATTATTTTCAGTACAGTCTATCCCCTCCTAGGGATGGGTATTTTTCTGGCAAAATTTCTAAATGAACACGGAAAACTATATAAATCATCCTACTTTCGGTCTTTTGTATCGAGTTTGCGCGGTAGACGAGCATCAAGAACTTTATACGACTCTTTATGCTCAACGCCTCTTTTTTGTGGTGACAGTTACTCAAGAAAATTTCGGTTTTGAACCGATTAGCAGATCCGATGCTCGACTGATGGTGGAAAACCGCCTGCGTAAATTGCGCCGTGGTGGTTCAACCCAAGAGTACGAACAGCTTCAAGCTATTCATCAGCAAACTTTCCAATGACAAGCTTAATCGCTAAACGCATTACAAAAATTCGCTCCTCTCTCCCTGCAAAAGTTCGCCCGATCGCAGTTACGAAGAAAGTCTCTGTAGCTGCGATGCGAGAAGCATACGCAGCAGGAATTCGCGATTTTGGTGAAAATCGCATTCAAGAAGCTTTACCTAAACAAGAGCAGCTACAAGACTTACCCGATATTTGTTGGCACTTTATCGGTCATTTACAAAGTAATAAGGCAAAAAAAGCGCTCGAACAGTTTCAGTGGATTCACACCTGCGACAGCCTCAAATTAGCTCAAAGATTGAATCGGCTAGCTGCTGATTTACCCTCACCACCGCAAGTCTGTCTTCAGGTAAAAATTCTCCCCGATCCTGATAAATACGGCTGGAGTGTTCCAGAGTTACGAGCAGATTTGTCAGCGTTAGACCAGTGTAAGAGGCTGAAAATCAAAGGGTTAATGACAATTCTGCCTTTAGGATTAACTGACGAGGAAACACTCACCGCTTTTCAAGAAGTGCGATCGCTGGCAACAAAAATTAACCAGCAAAATTGGTCAAATTTACAAATGCAAGAGTTATCAATGGGTATGTCAGCAGATTATCATTTCGCTGTTCAAGCAGGAGCAACTATGGTGCGCTTGGGACGAATTATTTTTGGCGAGATTGAGTAGGAAGAGGGGGAGGATAAACTGTTAACTGGTAAATGCGGCTAGGTGCTCGCTGCTAACTGGTCAATGGCATAAGATAACATATAGCCAAGTCAAAAGCTCGATCGAGCAAAGCCCAGTGCCGATCGCGTTAAAGACAAGGTCGGTGCAGCGATCGCGGACAGTCGGGAGGAATTCAAGCTAAGAGCGAGTAATCTGGAACTACCACTAAACCAGCCGACTCGTGTATACTGAAAAGTCGATTTTGCAGTAGCAAAAGGGGAAAATATCTTAAATATTTCGCCCAGTGGCTGCCAAATCTTTAAAATAAACCAACCTAGCTAAAACCCTTCTGGCGCTCCGGTTTCCCAGTTCAAAGCACATAAAGTTAAGTGAGGCAGAGTAAACCGTGAATACAATTTTTACTAAATTAAGAGATTTCGTCGGCGGCATGAATGAAGCAGAAGAGTACGATTATTACGAGGAAGAAATGGAAGGGGAAGATTACCAAAATGTTTACAATGAAGAACCTCCCCGTCCGACTGAAGAGGAACGTGCTACTCCTCGTCGTCCTCGCCGAGCAACTGTAGCGGCGGAAGCAGCAATGGGTTCCAGAAGTAATGTCATTGGAATGCCGGGCGCGACTGGGGGAATTTCGGAAGTTGTGGTGGTTGAACCTCGTTCTTTTGAAGAAATGCCTCAAGTGATTCAAGCTTTGCGAGAACGCAAATCGGTGGTGTTAAATTTAACGATTATGGACCCGGATGAAGCACAACGAGCAGTCGATTTCGTTGCTGGTGGAACTTACGCGATCGATGGTCATCAAGAGCGTATCGGCGAAAGTATTTTTCTGTTTACGCCAAGCTGCGTTCAAGTTAGCACCCAATCTGGAGGTGTGGTACATGAAGTAGCGGCGGCACCAAGAAGTACGGGTAGTGCTGCTAGTCGTCCTTCGGCACCTGCACCTGCGTGGACGGCGGAAGCAAGTCGCATTGCACAATAAGATCGATTTCTGTAAAGTTGCTATTGGCGTTGAGCTAATAGCAATGTCCTGTTAATAATTTACAAAGTGGCTGTTAAGTTAGGTTTGATTGGTGGCGGGGTGATGGGAGAAGCTCTGTTATCCCGCCTCATTGCTCGAAGAATTTATCTTCCTGATACTGTGTTGGTGAGCGAACCGTTATCAGCACGGCGCGATTACCTGAAGGAAAAATATCAGGTTCGGGTAACTGCTGATAACCAAGCCGCAGCTTCGGCGGATGAGGTTTTGCTTTTGGCGGTTAAACCTCAAGCTCTTGATGCGGTTGTGGCGAGTTTGGCGGGGGAAAGGGAAATTTGTCCCCTGGTGATTTCCATTTTGGCAGGTGTGCCGATAAGTCGTTTGGAGGCGGCTTTTCCAGAGCAATCTGTCATTAGAGTGATGCCCAATACTCCAGCGACTGTAGGGGCTGGAATGACAGCGATCGCCTCTGGTAGTCAGGTTAACTCGGAACAGGTGGCTTTGGCGAGGTCGATTTTTGAAGCTGTGGGACAAGTTGTGGCAGTACCGGAGTCTTTGCTGGATGCGGTAACTGGGCTTTCGGGATCGGGTCCGGCTTTTGTGGCGATCGCGATTGAAGCTTTGGCTGATGGTGGAGTGGCGGCTGGGTTGCCAAGAGCGATCGCTTCTCAGTTGGCTGTGCAAACTGTTCTTGGTACGGCTCAATTACTCCAAGAGTCGGGTTTGCATCCGGCTGCACTTAAGGATAAAGTGACTAGTCCTGGCGGTACTACGATTATTGGTGTGGCTGAGTTGGAAAAGTTGGGTTTTCGTTCTGCTCTCATTCAAGCAGTCCAAGCCGCAGCGCGGCGATCGCAAGAATTAGGTGAATAGTCTAATTATCTTGAAACTAG
>NZ_JAAHBQ010000060.1 GCF_020144665.1 Oscillatoria salina IIICB1
TGGAGAAATTTTACCACAAATATTTCCTTGGTACTGCACTTTTAAAAAGTCGCCCTCCGCTCCGCTAAAGGGCGAGGCTTTAAACCCAGTTTTTCTGGTAAAAAAGTGGCGATCGCTCCTAGATCGCCGCTTTCAACTCTACCCCATCTAGATTGTATCTGGATCTATGCCCATTTCTCGCAATTTTTCCTCTAATCGTCGAGATTTCGCTTCAAGCTGCTGTCGTTGCATTTGTTCTTCCCGAAGCAAATTTTCGACAATTGGTGGCGCAAGTAGCGTATCAACTGATAAAATTAGATCGGGAAATTGCTCAGAAGGGAAATTTTGTCCGCGAGTATAGGATTGGCGATCGTAACCTTCTTCACCTTCAGGATGGCTTAATACCCAAATTTGCTCTTTTTTGGGGTCTACAATCCAGTATTCAGGAATATAAATTAAAGCATATTCTGCACGTTTACGAATATAATCTTCCCGCCAATTTTCGCTTGTTACTTCTACTACCAAATTCGGTATTTCTTCAAAATCAAAAATACCGCTACCGGGTCGATTGAGAATTCCTGACCACAGTGATGAACTACATACTACCACATCGGGGATGCGAGATGTATCAACTTCGGTTCTCACACCAATATCTGTTTTTGCTACTAAGTCAAGATTAGTAGTAGCAAAGTAATGTTGGAATTTGTAAACTAAATATTGGCAGATGCTAGAATGCAAAGCTGTTGGTATTGCCATTGGTAGTAAATGACCCCGAAATAGTTCATACTTTACATCAGATTCGGGCTGATAAAAGCGATATTCTTCAAAGGTAATTCTTTCTTTAGTTGTAACAGATTGAGACATTTTCGGCTTTCCTGGGCTTTATTTTATTATGACCGATATTTTATACCAATTTGATTTGGCTACGCTAGATGAAATTGTGTAGAGACGTTGCATGCAACCTCTCTACTGTGTCAATGACGAATTATTATTTTTTGTCTTCTAACTGTCTTTCGACACCCAATTTGGACTTCAAATATTGTTTTTTTAATTTATTTACTGGAAAATTTAACTATGATTTTGAATTATTATTTGGTTTTTTAAATTATAATAGAATAAAGCGCTCAAATACAGGATTTAATTATGGTTGAGCAAACTTATATGTCGAAAGTTTCCGAAGTTTCTGAAGCTTCGGAAGAATCGGAAGAATTTTATATACCAGATGCAGAAAAGCTAGTTACTGAGGACGATACACCAGTAGACTATTTAATAGTAAAACAACAACGTTTGTTAGTAAGTTCTCTATATAGTTCTTGGCGAGATCGAACTTTTATAGCCGCCGCAAATGTAGGTATTTATTATACAGACAGACAACCGCCAATAGTACCTGATGTATTTCTCAGTCTTAATGCTCAAATTCCCGAAAATTGGTGGGAAAAGCAAAACCGAGTTTATATGGTTTGGCGCTTTGGTAAACCACCCGAAGTTGCCGTAGAAATAGTTTCTAATAAAGAAGGGAAGGAACTCGAAGATAAACTGCGAATTTACGAGTTAATGCGGGTAAGTTATTATCTTGTTTATGACCCAATTCAGCAGTTAGGAGACAAAAGATTACGGATTTTTGAGTTGCGAGGAATGCGTTACTTTGAAACCACAGAAACCTGGTTAGAACAAGTACAATTAGGTGTAACTCTCTGGGAAGGTGAATTTGAAGGAAGACAAGATAGTTGGTTGCGTTGGTGCGATCGCGATGGTATTCTTCTTCCTACAGGTGATGAACGTGCAGAAACTGCCGAACAACGTGCCGAAACTGCCGAACAACGTGCCGAAACAGCCGAACAACGCGCGGAAACAGCCGAACAACGCGCGGAACTTTTAGCGCGACGACTGCGAGAAATGGGGGTAGATCCAGATAATCTCAGTTAAACTAAACTAAGCTGAAAACCACAAAATTCTTGTCTAGTTTTGTGGTTTTAGCTACAAAATTCTTGTACTCGCTGCCAAACTTTTGCTAACAAGTCGGGGCTATCTGCATCAAACCATTGAATTTCGGGATAAGCGCGAAACCAAGTACGCTGACGTTTAGCAAATTGGCGAGTATGTAAAACAGTTAAACTCTTAGCTTCAGTAAGGGAAATTTCCCCTTGGAGATAGCGTTTTATTTCTGCATAACCCAACGTATTTAGTAAAGGTAAATCCTGACCGTATTTATGAGATAATTTTTCTACTTCCTCAACCAAACCTGCGGCGATCATTTTTTCAGTACGTTGGGCAATGCGTCGCTCTAATGCTTCTGGATCGCAATCCAAACCAAGTTGTAAAATAGGATAATCAGGAGGATTTTCGCCTTGCTGTTGAGAAATGGGAATTCCCGTGACATAATAAACTTCTAAAGCCCTTAAAGTGCGTACTTGGTCATGAGGATGAATTTTTTCGGCGGCAGTGGGATCGACTTGGGCTAAAAAAGCGTATAGTTGAGATTGACCCAGAGAAGTGAGGATCTCGCGTAACTCTGGTTGAGGTGATACCCTCGGAATTTTCAATCCTTTCGCGATCGCCTTAATATATAACCCAGTACCTCCCACTAAAAGCGGTGGAGAATTAGCTACAAGTGGAGAAGCAATCAAAGCTTGCGCCCGTTCCTGATATTGTGCCAAAGTTAAAGTTTCAGTAGGGTCGCAGATATCTATTAAATAATGTGGTACTAACTTTTGTTCGCTTAAAGAAGGTTTTGCCGTCCCAAGATCGAACTCGCGGTAAACTTGACGAGAATCTGCACTAATAATAACCGAATTGAGACGTTGCGCCAGAGCCAAAGCTAATCCTGATTTACCTGTCGCCGTCGCCCCACAAATTATAATTAACATCATTAATTCCTACTTGACAATAAGCGCGATCGCACAAGAACTGCTAACCAGGTATATCCCGCCCCAAACTCCACTTCCAGTTGGGCTAATGTCGCCTTTAACCCTTTTGTGCTAAAATTTTTAAAGATTTTGGCATGAAGGGGTCGAATATCGGCTCCAAGACTAAATTGGAGAATTTTCATGACTAGCAGTTACAGCGCCGAACAGATTCAGGTTCTCGAAGGTCTTGAGCCAGTCCGAAAACGTCCAGGGATGTATATCGGCTCCACAGGTCCGAGGGGACTCCATCATCTAGTTTACGAGGTAGTGGACAACTCGATCGATGAGGCACTGGCTGGCTACTGTACCCACATCGAAATCGACATTAATCCCGATGGTTCCGTCACCGTTACTGACGACGGACGCGGTATTCCCACTGATACCCACCCAACTACAGGCAAATCAGCCTTAGAAACAGTAATGACAGTATTGCACGCCGGAGGAAAATTTGGCGGCGGCGGTTACAAAGTTTCTGGTGGACTACACGGGGTTGGTATTTCTGTAGTTAACGCCCTTTCCGAGTGGGTAGAAGTAACGGTTTGGCGCGACCAAAAAGTTCACGTACAGCGCTACGAACGAGGTGTTCCGGTAACAGAACTAGAAGTAAAGGGTAAAACAGACCGTACCGGAACTTCCATAACCTTTAAGCCAGATACCCAGATTTTCATTACCAATGGGATCGAATTCGACTACAATACCTTAGCCGGACGAGTTCGAGAACTAGCTTATCTCAATGCAGGCGTAAGAATTACCTTTAGCGATCGCCGCACTCCAGAACCCCGCGTCGAAAGTTATTGTTATGAAGGCGGTATCCGGGAATATGTCACTTACATGACCCGCGAAAAAGAACCCCTCCACCAAGATATTATTTACGTCGAAGGAGAGCGTAACGGCGTACAGGTAGAAGTTGCTTTACAATGGTGCGTCGATGCTTACAGCGACAACCTTCTCGGTTTTGCGAACAACATTCGTACCATCGATGGCGGAACTCACCTCGAAGGACTCAAAACCGTTCTCACCCGCACGATGAACACAGTTGCACGCAAACGCAACAAACTCAAAGACAACGACTCGAACCTCGGTGGGGAAAACGTCCGCGAAGGCTTAACCGGCGTAATTTCCGTTAAAGTACCCGAACCGGAATTTGAAGGTCAAACCAAAACCAAACTCGGTAACACCGAGGTTAGAGGCATTGTAGACTCTCTCGTCGGCGAAGTCTTAACCGAATATCTCGAATTTAATCCTGGTGTCGCCGACTCAATTATCGAAAAAGCAGTCCAAGCCTTCAAAGCCGCCGAAGCCGCCCGTCGCGCGCGCGAATTAGTCCGCCGTAAATCAGTCTTAGAATCTTCCCCCTTACCCGGTAAATTAGCCGATTGTAGCGAAAGAGACCCTGCCAAAGCCGAAATTTTCCTCGTAGAAGGAGATAGTGCGGGTGGCAGCGCCAAACAAGGAAGAGATCGACGCTTTCAAGCCATCCTCCCCCTACGCGGTAAAATTTTGAACATCGAAAAAACCGACGATGCGAAAATCTATAAAAATAACGAAATTCAGTCGTTAATTACCGCTTTGGGTTTAGGAATTAAAGGCGAAGAGTTTGATGCTTCTCAATTACGCTACCATCGCATAGTGATCATGACTGATGCTGACGTAGATGGGGCGCACATCCGCACGTTGTTGCTAACCTTCTTCTATCGCTATCAACGGGATTTGGTGGATCAAGGCTATATTTATATTGCTTGTCCGCCATTGTATAAAGTTGAGCGGGGACGGAGCCATTACTATTGTTATAGCGATCGCGAACTCCAAAATCTCATCCAAAACGAGTTTCCTAGTAACGCTAACTACACGATTCAACGCTTTAAGGGTTTGGGTGAAATGATGCCCCAACAACTGTGGGATACTACCATGAATCCAGAAAGCCGTACCTTCAAACGAGTAGAAATCGAAGACGCAGCCGAAGCCGATCGTATTTTTACCGTCTTAATGGGCGATCGCGTCGCACCTCGTCGGGAATTCATCGAAACCCACGGTCCTCGTTTAAATCTTACCGAACTCGACATTTAATGACTCGAAAGTGAAAACAGCGATCCCTCAAAATTGAGCAGAAAGTTTAGGGGCGCATCGAATCGGGCGCCCCTACTGCGATCGTCAAGAAAAAAAAAATACTGCTAAGCGATCGGCGATCTCAGCGTTTACGAGAGCTATAGTAGGATTAACTCTAGCTGAACCTCATCCCTAACTAAATAGTTTTTCCCAAAAATAACGGTAAAAGTTTCTCGTCTCTGGAAAAGTAGGAACCCAGTTTCAACCTTGAGTAGTAATTTCCAGAGGATCTAGGTAGACAAAGGAGGCAAGAATTTGAAAATTGCGAACCTGGAAATTGCTGGCTACCATGCGATCGCCTTAATTTACGAAAGTGCTAATTCCTTAGTTTATCGTGCTATCCGCGATCGAAAACAACAACCTGTTATCCTGAAAGTTCTCAAACAAGACTATCCTACCCCCCAAGAGTTGACTCGATATAAGCAAGAATATCAAATTACCAGTCAACTCAATCTCGATGGCGTAATTAAAACTTATGGTTTAGAAACTTATCGCCACACGCTAGCGATCGTCCTTGAAGACTTCGGAGCAATGTCTTTAAAACAATTGCTCGACTTAAAATTATTGACAAATTTATCTTTAAATAAATTTCTCGATCTGGCGATTAAAATAACACAAATTTTGGGTCAGATTCACAGCAATAATGTAATTCACAAAGATATCAACCCTAGTAATATTCTCTTAAATCCAGACACCGAACAACTCAAAATTATTGATTTCGGGATTGCCACTCAATTAACTCGCGAAAATCCTACACTAAAAAATCCTAGCATCTTAGAAGGAACCTTAGCTTATTTATCCCCAGAACAAACCGGACGGATGAACCGTTCCTTAGACTATCGTAGCGATTTTTATTCATTAGGAATTACTTTTTACGAACTCTTAACCCAAAAATTACCTTTCGAGACTAAAGATCCCTTAGAATTAATCCACTGTCATCTTGCCAAAATTCCCCCTTCACCCCAAGAAATCAACCCAGAAATCCCCTCAGCAATTTCCGCGATCGTTACGAAATTAATCGCCAAAACTGCCGAAGACAGATATCAAAGCGCTTGGGGAATTATCGCCGATTTACAAGAATGCACCCATCAATTAAAAACAACCGGAAAAATTTCACAATTTCCTTTAGCTGCTCGTGATTTTGCCGAAAGATTTCAAATTCCCCAAAAACTATATGGTAGGGAAAAAGAACTTGCTACCTTACTAGCCGCATTTGAGCGAGTTGCAGAATCTCACCTGGTAAATAAAAGCCCATCTAACTACAACCAAAAACAAGTCGAAATCATGTTAGTCGCAGGCTATTCCGGAATCGGCAAATCATCTCTCGTCGCGGAAATTCACAAACCTGTCACCGAAAAACGAGGCTATTACATCGAAGGTAAATTTGACCAGTTTCAGCGCAATATTCCCTACTCAGCAATCGTAATTGCTTTCCAAGAATTAATTCGCCAACTATTAACTGAAAGCGAAGCCCAACTGAGTCAATGGCGCCAAAAATTGTTAGCCGCTTTAGGACAAAATGGTCGAGTGATTACTGATGTAATTCGGGAAGTAGAACTAATTATTGGTAAACAACCGCCAGTCCCAGAATTGGGAGCAATGGAATCGCAAAATCGCTTTAACCTTGTCTTCCAAAACTTCATTCGAGCATTTTGTTCTCCTCAGCATCCTTTAGTGATTTTTCTCGATGATTTACAATGGGCAGATTTGGCAACATTGAAGTTGCTTCAATTAATCATTCTTGATGAGCAAACCCGACATTTATTTTTCATCGGAGCTTATCGCGATAACGAAGTTAGTCCGAGTCATCCGTTAATGATGACTTTAAGAGCGATGCAAAAACAACAAGTAATCATCAATCAAATTAACTTAACACCTTTAGCTGAAGACAACCTTAGTCAACTAATTGTTGATACCTTACATCAAGACATTGCCAAAATACAACCATTAGCCAAATTGATTTGGCAAAAAACTGAAGGAAATCCTTTTTTTGTAAATCAATTTCTTAATACTCTCCACTTAGAAAATTTAATAACTTTTGATTTTCAAAATCATCAGTGGCAGTGGAATATTGCAGAAATTAAAGCCAGGGAAATTACTGATAATGTAGTCGAGCTGATGATTGTTAGAATTAAAAAGCTGCCAGAATTAACCCAAAAAATCTTGGGATTAGCAGCTTGTATCGGAGCATTTTTTAGCTTAAATACTCTCGCCATTATTAGTGAGAAATCTCTAAATACTGTTTTTTCAGCCTTAATTCCTGCACTTCAGTCGGGGTTAATTTTGCCTCAATCAAAGCTAGACCAAGAGTTGTTAATTCAAGATTATAAATTTCTGCACGATCGCCTGCAACAAGCAGCTTATGCTTTAATTAACGAGTCACAAAAACAAGCTGTTCACTTACAAATTGGTCGTTTATTGTGGGAGAATACTAATCCGAAATCTTTGTCTGATGAAATATTTAAGATCGTCGATCAACTTAATTTAGGTATTGAATTAATTAGCGATCTTAGAGAACGCCACGAAATTGCTAAACTGAATTTACTTGCAGGTAAAAAAGCGAAAACAGCTACCGCTTATCAAGCAGCATTTACCTATTTCGCCCAGGGAAGAAAATTTCTTTGTGCAGATAATTGGCAAAATGAATATGAATTAAGTTTTACTCTCTATTTAGAAGCCGCAGAAGCCGCTTATTTATTAAGAGATTTTGCTCGGATGGAGCAGTTAATGACAGTGTTGCTTCAGCAAGGGAAAACTTTGGTAGAAAAGGTGCAAGTGTATGAAGTTAAAATCCAAGCTTTAAAGACACAAAATCAATTACAACAAGTATTGGATTTGGGTTTAGAAATCCTCAAATTATTAGGAGTAGATTTACCCCCTAAACCTAGTCAAACTGAGATTCAAGCTAGTTTAGCACAGACACAATCAGCTTTGGCAGAAAGAAGCATTGAAGACTTAATTAATTTACCATTAATGACCGATCCGGGCAAATTGGCAGCTACTCGAATTCTCTTAAATCTTTGTCCCGTTGTTTACATGATGAGGGCGGAAATCTTACCTTTAATTTCCATTCAACAAGTGAATTTAGCCCTTAAATATGGTAATGCTGCCGCTCATACTCATGCTTATGCTAATTATGGCTTAATTCTTTGTGGAATTGTTGGCGATCTTGAATCGGGTTATCAATTCAGCGAACTCGCTTTAAATTTATTAAATAAATTGAATGCTCAACCACTAAAAGCGATGACTGTATTTGTAACTAATTATTTTATCAAACATTTAAAAATTCCCGTTCGAGAAACTTTAAAATCTATGTTAGAAGCTTATACTATCGGGCTGGAAACTGGAGATTTAGAACACGCTGCTTATTCAGTTTGTCGCTACTGTTACCTTGGCTATTTTACCGGAACTATTCCCCTTGCTGACTTAGAAAAACAGATGCGTAGCTACCAGGAGTTTTTAGCTCAAATTAAGCAAGAAAATGTTTTAGAATTACACGAACTTCATCATCAAGTAGTATTAAATTTGTTGAATTCAGTTGACGAGCCTTGGCGTTTAACGGGAGAATTATTTGATGAAGTAAAAATGCTGAAAGCTTATCAGGACAACAATTATTTGGTAGCAATTTGTCATTTATATTTACATAAAATTATTCTTTATTATCTGTTTAATCAAGAGCAAAAAGCTTACCAAAATTTAGCTTTAACTGAAGAATATATTCAGGGAGAGTTAAGTTCATTTTTGGTTCCTCTTTTTTATTTTTATGATTCTCTTTCTCGGCTGGCAATTTACGAACATCAAACTAATCTTGAACGAGAAAAAATCTTAGCTAAAGTAGAAATTAATCAGCGCAAGATGGAAAAATGGGCGCATTCTGCTCCGATGAATTATTTGCATAAATTCGATTTAGTCGCAGCAGAATGTTATCGGGTGCTGGGTTGTTATCTGGAAGCAATGGAATATTACGATCGCGCGATTTTCGGAGCTAAAAATAATCAATATCTTCAGGAAGAAGCTCTTGCAAATGAACTGGCTGCTAAGTTCTATTTAAACTTAGGTAGAGAGATAATTGCCCAAACTTATCTAACTGAAGCACATTATGCTTATAGTTGTTGGGGTGCGACTGCTAAAGTTAGAGATTTAGAAGCAAAATATCCTCAATTACTGGCTAATTGTTTACCTTCACATAGGGAAACAACTGAGTTGAAAGAAGTTCGTGTTAGCAGTGCTACTTTGTCGGGGAAAAACTTCGATTTGGTGGCGGTAATGAAAGCTTCTCAAGCTATTGGTAGTGAGATTTTACTTGATAAATTATTGAGTAAATTAATGAAAATTTTGCTTCAGAATGCTGGTGCGGAAACAGGTTTGCTGTTGTTGTCGAAATCGGGCGAATGGGTAATTGAAGCATCTCAGCAAACTGCGTCGTCAAAAATTCCAGTTTTCAAGTCAATTTCTCTAGAAAATCGCTTACCTCTCTCAGCGATTAACTATGTGATGCGAACTCAAGAAACTGTAGTCGAACATGATGCTTTCCACGAAGGCAAATTTAGTCAAGATGCTTATATTAAAAAATATCAAACTAAATCATTTTTGTGTGCGCCGCTATTGCATCAAGGACAACTTAGTGGTATTATTTATCTAGAAAATAATTTAACAACTGGTGCTTTTACTCCCGCTCGTTTAGAAATAATTCAACTATTATCTAGTCAAGCCGCGATCGCGATTACTAATGCTCGACTTTATGCCGAGGTACGAGAAAACGAACGACGCTTGAGTCAATATTTGGAAGCTATACCAATTGGGATCTCAGTTCACGATCGCCACGGACAAGCAAACTATGCTAATCAAACTGCCAAGCAGTTATTCGGTATGGAAGTGCTACCACAAGCGACAATCGAGCAGTTTTCCTCACTTTATCAAATTTATCGCGCGGGCACTAGCGAATTGTATCCTGTCGCAGAACTACCGATCGCGCGATCGCTTCAAGGTGAAACTGTCAAAATGGACGATCTCGAACTTCACCAAGGAGAACAAATTATTTCTCTGGAAGTTTCCGCGACACCAATTTTTAATGAGACAGGTGAGATCGAATACGCGATCGCCACTTTTCAAGATATTAGCGATCGCAAGCGCGTCGAACAATTAAAAGATGAGTTTTTAGCTAATACTTCTCACGAATTACGTACACCTTTACAGGGAATTATGGGACTTGCTGAATCTTTAATTGAAGGTGCAACTGGTTCCCTACCTCCAGAAACAATTTCTAATCTGGCTACGATTGTTTCTACAGGGCGGCGTTTATCCAGTTTAATTAACGATATTCTTGACTTTTCTCAACTAAAATATGACAGTCTTGAACTCGCTCTCAAACCAGTAGGAATACGAGAAATTACTGATGTAGTTTTGACTTTAAGCAAACCTCTGATTGGACAAAAATCCCTTCAGTTAATTAATCATCTCGAAGTCGATCTACCCCTAGTAAATGCCGATGAAAATCGCCTCCAACAAATTATGTACAATTTGGTTGGGAATGGAATTAAATTTACTGATTCGGGTACAGTATCAGTCTCTGCTACTCGCCAAGAAAATTATCTCAAAATTACTGTTGCCGATACGGGAATCGGGATTTCTGACGAGCAATTAACGAAAATTTTTGCTTCTTTTACTCAAGGAGATGGTTCTACTGCTAGAATCTATGGAGGAACGGGTTTAGGTTTGGCGATCGCAAAGCAATTAGTTGAATTACACGGCGGACAAATTGAAGTTGAGTCTACTCTCGGTGTAGGTTCTCGTTTTAGTTTTACTCTTCCTTTAGCTCCTTTTTCTGAAGCTAAAACTGTTTCAGGTATAGCAGAAAAAATTCAAAAAGTCAAGGAAATTGAGCCAGTTTTAAAACTAGCAAATACTCTGACTACTCAGCAACTAAACTCAACGAAATCTTCGGAACACAAACTAACAATTTTAATTGTCGATGACGAACCAATAAATTTACAAGTATTAACCAATTATTTATCGGGGGAAAACTACGATCTCGTTCCCCTCAGCAATGGGATCGAAGCTCTCGCAGCGATCGCCGCAGGACTCAAACCCGATCTCATCTTACTTGATGTGATGATGCCTCGTCTAACAGGTTACGAAGTTTGTCGGATGATCCGTCAACAATATTCCCTTGACGAATTACCAATTTTGTTGTTATCCGCCAAAGATTTAGTTACTGATTTTCTCACAGGTATTAATTGCGGCGCTAATGATTATTTAATTAAACCAATTAGCAAAAAAGAACTACTAGCAAGAATTCAACTACACGTCAAATTAACTAACTTAGAAGCCGTCCGCAAAGCCGAAGCCAAAGAACGAGAAAAAGCCGCTCAACTGCAACAAACTTTAGCTGAATTACAACGCACTCAAGCCCGACTAATTCAAACCGAAAAAATGTCTAGTTTAGGGCAAATGGTCGCAGGTGTAGCTCACGAAATTAATAATCCTTTAACCTTTATTCAAGGCAATATTAATCATACCAGAAATTACACCCAAGAATTGTTAAATTTATTAGCTTTATATCAAAAATATTATCCCGAACCAGTCGCCAATATTCAAGCAGAAATTGAAGCTATCGAGCTCGAATTCATCCAAGAAGATTTGCCCCAAATCATCGATTCAATGCAAACAGGAGTCGATCGCATCAATGAAATTGTCACCTCACTGAAAAACTTTTCCCGACTAGACCAAGCAGCCCGAAAAATTGTCGATATTCACGAAGGTATAGATAGTACCTTGGTCTTGTTACAAAATAAATTGAAATCAAGCGGAAATTTCCCCCAAATTACGATCGTCAAAAACTACCAAAAATTACCGAAAATCGCTTGCTACCCAGGTCAACTAAACCAAGTTTTTATGAATATTGTCGCTAACAGTATTGATGCTCTTCAAGAAGCTCATCGCAGTCAGCCAACTATTACCATTCATACCCAAATTGCCGAGAATAACACAATTGAAATTCGCATTGCTGACAATGGTTTAGGGATGAGCGAAGAAATACGGGAAAAAATTTTCGATCCTTTCTTTACCACCAAACCAGTAGGTCAAGGAACTGGTTTAGGTTTGAGTGTTAGCTATTCAATTATCGTCGAACGTCACGGTGGTGAGTTGAGTTGTGCTTCTGTACCGGGAGAGGGTAGCGAATTCGCGATCGCGCTTCCTTTAGAAGTTAATCAAATTTGAAAAAGAGACGCATAAAACACCACGTCTCTACACTCCAAAATTGCTTTTTCTTCCTGAAAATTTAATGAGTTTAACTAGCGCATTAAATTTACAGACACATTCGGAGTTACTCCTAATTTCACATCAACAGTTACCCCTTTCAGAACTGATAATTTCAATCGCTCTTGTAAATTTTTAGCGAGTAGCAAAGCATTAAAAATAACTCCTAGTAATTTATTAGCTTTATTGGCTGCGGTTATTTCTTTAACTGTTTCTTCGTTAATGCGATCGAGAGAACCAACCAGAGTGGTTCTGATTTCCGGAATTACACCCATTTCCAGTTTAAAACTACCGACACTTAAACCCAAATCCTCAGCAATTGGTAGCACTTTTTGATATTCTTCTAAAACCACATTAAATTGTTCTTGCGCCATTTCGGACATTTCACCAGCTTGTTCCTGCAATTTGCCCGAAACTTCTTGTGCTTGATTAGTTATTTTGTTAAAAACCACAATTATACCTAACAACCTCGATCGAATTGATTATACCAACTTCTTGCGAGCAAGGAAAATTTGATAAATTATTTAACAATATTTAGGTATTATTGGCAGCCGCAAAAAGTCAAAAAAAATGAGTTTGAAAAAGTAGGTGGAAATCAGTTAATTCCCTTTTCGATCGAGGGGGAGACAGAAGTTGCTTGAGAATCTCAACATAGTCCTAGCGATCATAGGTAGGGGAATCCACACAGTTTCACTATCTGACCCCAGGTTATACTCTCGAGAGAGTGGCGATCGCGCGACATCCTCGTCTACAATCGCTGAAGAGTCGTCGGTTACAACACTTACAATCTCAGGGAAATTACTTTTCTGTAAAAATTCTTAATGATAATTCTCATTAAATCCGTTTAAGCTAGCAAGTTAGGCGGTTTGAAAGCAAATTTTGTAAAGATTAATACAGCAAGCTGATTATAGAACAGGAAATTGGACATGAGTGTTAATTTAGCTACAATGTTACGCGAAGGGACGAAAAAGTCCCACACAATGGCAGAAAATGTTGGTTTTGTCAAGTGCTTTCTGAAAGGAGTTGTCGAAAAAACTTCTTATCGGAAATTAGTTACCAACCTCTATTTTGTCTATTCCGCAATGGAAGAAGAGATGGAACGGCTGCAACACCATCCCATTGTCTCGAAAATTTACTTTCCTGAATTAAACCGCAAGCAAAGCTTAGAGCAAGACTTGTACTATTATTACGGTGCAAACTGGCGCGAACAGATTGCACCCTCAGAAGCAGGAAAAGCTTATGTAGAGCGCATTCACGAAGTAGCAGCCAATCAACCCGAACTCTTAGCCGCACATTCCTACACCCGTTACTTAGGAGATTTGTCTGGAGGACAAATTCTTAAGAAAATTGCCCAAAAAGCAATGAATCTCAACGAAGGAGAAGGTACAGCTTTTTACGAATTTCAAGAGATTTCTGACGAAAAAGCCTTTAAGCAAAAATATCGTCAAACGCTCGATGAATTGCCTGTAGACCAACAAACAGCAGAACAAATCGTTGATGAAGCGAATGATGCCTTTGGTATGAACATGAAACTGTTTAACGAACTAGAAGGTAATCTGATTTTAGCGATCGGTCAGATGTTATTCAACAGCTTAACCCGCCGCCGCAGTCGTGGCAGCACCGAGTTAGCCACCGCCGAATAAACTAAAATTTCCGAGATTAAACTTTTGCAAAACAATCTGTGGAAACTTGGTGAGGGTGAAGAATCTTTATCGAGTTTCCGCAGATTGTTAGCTTTTTAAGGATTAATACTGAATTTATGAAACTGAAACGCTAGGTTATACAAACTCTTCATTAAAGATAATTAAAATGATACAGACTCAACAAAAGACTTTTTCGACACCAGATTTTCAATCAAGCTTTTTAGATGCTAAGTTTTATACTGACCCAAACCTGCTTGCTCGAGAAAAGCAAAAGATTTTTCGACGGAGTTGGCTTTATGTCGGCGATGCAGCTAACTTATCAAGAGCAGAAACAGTCTGGGTGACAGAAGTAGCTGGGTATAGTATTCTCATTATTCGAGATAGTAATCATACTTGGCAAGCTTTTCACAATGTTTGTCCTCATCGTGCTTCTGTGTTAGTGCCTGAAATAGGAATTCATTCCCTCAAAAGGTTAGTTTGTCCTTATCATGCTTGGGTTTATAACTTGAATGGTCAGTTAAAGGGAATACCTGCAAAAAATCGCTTTCCCTCTCATTTTTGCGATGAAGATTTTCCTTTAAAAAAAGTTCGCTGCGAACAATGGTTAGGATTTATCTTTGTTTGCTTCAGTGAAGATACACCTCCTTTGGAAGAGTATTTAGGAGAAATTATTGGTAGTGTGAAAGAGCATCATACTGAAGCTACTAAGTTATTAGTTAAAAAACAGTATTCAGTCGCTTGTAACTGGAAAAATTATCATGATAATACTCTTTGTGATTATCATGTTCCGATAGTGCATCCTCATACCCTCAACCCTATTCAAGGGTCAGTTTGCTATTACGAGCATTTTTTCGATCGCTATGTCAACCTATTATATACACCAACTACTAAAGAGTGGCGATCGCGCTATCCTAGCTTATCCCATTTAAGCGATCGCGCTCGTTTCGGTTTCTTTACCTATGGAATTTTTCCTAATTTACATTTGTTAGCCTTACCTAATGGGGTATTAGCTTGGCTGCGTATCGATCCAGTAACAGTTGAAAGTTGTCTGGTGAATCTAGAGATTTATGGTATCCCTGATTTTAGTCCTCCGGCGGCTGAATTAGCAAGTGATTTTGAAGCTTTTATGAGCGAAGATATGAAAATTACCGAAGGGGTACAAAAAGGATATGCTAGTGGTGTTTATCAAGCTGGTTTAGCAAACGAACTTGAAGCACGTATTTTGCACCAGCAGCAGTTAATTCGTTCTTGTTTACAAGCAGATAATTAAAATCCTCAACTCAATAGGATACATTCAGGGGATAATTCCCATTATCCCGACCGAATGCACCAGAAAATTAAACTAAAGCTGGTTCGGGTAAAGCCCCCTGCATTTTACCTAACCACTCCACTAAACTTTCTAATTGTTTGCTAGTTTTGAGAACGCCTAAACCGCGCACTGTAACTTTTTTCGGAGTATAAACAAAACGAGATTGTAAGTGTTGCGGTAAGTTTTCTTTCAACAAATTCCAAGCTGGTTCTTCCATTGGTGTTTCTAAAACTATATTTTGCTTACCTTCTGGTTTAATGCGCGAAAATCCGAGGGATTTGGCTAGTTGTTTGAGTTCCATAATTCGCAGCAATTGTTCTACTGGGGAAGGAAGAGAACCGTAGCGATCGCTCCAGTCGGCTGCTATTTGAGCTAGTTCTTTTTTCGATGTAGCAGAAGCAACTATTCGATATGCGTCCATTTTTTGTTCGATGTTGGGAATATAATCTGTAGGAATAAACGCTACGATCTTGAGATCGATTTGCGTTTCTTCGACTTGGGGAATTTCTTGTCCTTGAATTTCTTTGATTGCTGATTGCAGCATTTCCATATAAAGATCGAAACCAATTACATCCATTTGTCCGGATTGTTCTGCACCTAAAAGATTACCAACTCCGCGAATTTCCATGTCTCTTACTGCTAGTTGATAACCCGATCCCAATTGAGTAAATTCTTGCAATGCACGCAATCTTTGTCTCGCGGCATCAGATAAACTACTTTGTTTCGGATATAGTAACCAAGCGTGTGCTTGAATACCAGCGCGACCTACTCGACCGCGCAATTGATACAGTTGAGATAAGCCGAATTTCTGTGAGTCTTCGATGATAATTGTATTCACTCTGGGAATGTCTAAACCTGACTCAATAATCGTCGTACAAACGAGGATATCCGCTTCTCCGTCGTTAAAGGTGAGCATGGTTGATTCTAACTCACCTTCACCCATTTGACCGTGCGCGATCGCAATTCTCGCACTGGGTAACATTTGCCGCAATTTCCCGGCAACTTCTTCGATTCCGGCGATTCGGGGAACGACATAAAAGATTTGTCCGCCTCTGTCTAATTCGTTACGAATTGCGGTTCTGATTACTTCTAAATTGTACGGTGAAAGATGGGTTTTAATCGGACGACGGGATGGCGGCGGTGTCGTAATTAAACTCATTTCTCGTACTCCGGAAAGTGACATATATAAAGTTCTTGGAATCGGAGTAGCGGTTAAAGTCAGTACGTCTACTTGAGTTTTTAGTTCTTTAATTTTTTCTTTTTGATTCACACCGAAACGTTGTTCTTCATCTACTACTAGCATTCCTAAATTGCGGAATTTTACGCCTTTACTTAATAGTTGATGCGTTCCTACTACTATATCTAATTCTCCGGTTGACAGACGTTGTAAAATTTCTTTGCGTTCTGAGGCGGTACGAAAGCGATTTAATAAACCAATGTTAATTGGATAGGGGGCAAAACGTTCTTTGAGAGTATGATAATGTTGTTGGGTGAGAATCGTTGTCGGAGCCAAAAAAGCCACTTGTTTATTCGCAGTAGTAACTGCTTTGAAAATAGCGCGAATTGCTACTTCTGTTTTGCCAAAACCTACGTCGCCACAAATCAAACGATCCATTGGACGATCGCTTTCTAAATCACGCTTTACGTCTTGAATTGCTTTTAGTTGATCTGGCGTGGGTTGATAAGGAAAAGAATCTTCTAATTCCTGTTGCCAAGGCATATCTGGAGGATAAGCAAAGCCGGAAAGTTGAGAGCGTTTGGCGTACAAATTAAGCAAGTCTACGGCTAATTTTTTTACCGATTTGCGGACGCGATTTTTGGTTTTTTCCCAGGCTTTGCCGGACATTTTATTTAGTTCGGGCGGACGCTTGCCAATCTGTCGAAAACGCGATAAACTCTCGGAAGCATCCGCAGGAACGCGGAGTAAACCATCGGCGTATTGAATTACTAAATATTCGCGAGTTTCTAAACTTTCTAAACGCAGAAATTTGCCAATTCCATGACTTTTGTGAACTACATAATCTCCTGGATGTAATTTGTTAATATCTACTTGTTTGGAAGCGGCGCGGCGACGCTTGCGAATATATCCGGGAGTAGCGAGGGCGTGTTGTCCAAAAAATTCTTTGTCGGTGACAACTACAATTCGATAAGTTGGGAGAATAAATCCTTCTAATTCGGCTAAACCGGAATATTTAACAGCAACAGAAACCTGCTGGTTTTGTAATCGCTCAATGGCGGGATAGTCGCGCGGATTGGGAATAAATTGGGCGGGACAATCGTGTTCTTGAAGTAAGGCAACCGAACGAGAAGGTTGAGCCGAAATTAACCAACTGGAAAATTTATTTAGTTGGATGTTGCTATAGATTTCTCGTTTGCCGCGCAGGATTTCTGCTAATTTGGCAAATTGATGAGGTGTGACGGGAAGAGGACGAGAAGAAAGATTAATTCCGGCGGCATTTTCTTCTACTAATTCAGCTAAATATAAGCGGAGAAATTCGGCGGCTGCGGCTAAAGATTCGTCAAATTTTCGATGAATTTTTGGTAAAGAATTGCGGTCTAATTCCTGCCATTGTTCCTCAGCGTGTTCCACCCAGCGATCGCTGTGGGCGCGACATTGTTCGAGTTCGTCGAATGCACATAAAGTGTTTTTTGGCAAGTAGTCGAGTAAAGAAGCAGGTTGGTCGAAAGCTAGTCCGAGGAAGCGGCGCATACCTTCAGGAAAATTCTCTGACTGCCAAGATTCCTGTTCTTCGGGGGAAAGATAAGCTTGGACTTGTTCGAGGTTATCCTGGCTCAAATTAGCGGCAATAATCGGCGCATAATTAGTTGGGGTGAGGATTAACTTTTCGATGCGATCGAGCGATCGCTGCGTCACCGGATCGAACTCGCGCAACTTTTCCAACTCATCCCCAAACCACTCCAGCCGCACAGGTAACTCAGCCGAAACCGGGAAAATATCGACAATATCGCCGCGCCGACTCCATTGTCCTTCAGTTTCCACCTGGGGAACTCGTTCGTAACCGAGTTGAGCTAATTCCTTGTCTAGAGATTTAAATTCCCAAGTCATCCCCACAGTTAAAGTCAGACAATAAGGGCGAAAAACTGCGGGTGGAGGAAGATGAGGTTGCAGCGATCGCTCCGTCGCAATAATCGCTAATTGCCGAGAATCAACTTCCTCCCCGACTAAATCCGCCAAAACCTGCATTTGTCCCCAAATCATCTCCGATTCCGGGTCAAAAGGCTCATAGGGAGACGCTTCCGAAGTCGGGTAAAAATGCACAGTTTGCCAACCCATCGCCTCCATCAGCGTCGCCATGCGTCCCGCTTCTTCCAGAGTCGCACAAACCAGAAAAAGATTGCGTTCCGCCGCTTTCGCCAAAGCCGAAGCAACCAAAGCCTTTGGTAAGCGAGGAACACCATTAACGTGTAAAAATTGCTCTCGATTAAGTTTAGTAAGTAATTCGCCCGTCAGTGGCGATCGCTCAATAGTACGAATAACTGAAGTAAATGCCATATTAGTCTAGTGATTGGGGATTGGGGATTGGGGATTGGGGATTGGGGATTGGTGATTGGGGGTACGTGGTCAATGATAACTGCTCATTGACAACTGATAACTGATAACTGGTAACTGACAACTGATAACTGATAACTGGTAACTGATAACTGATAACTGGTAACTGACAACTGATAACTGATAACTGGTAACTGACAACTGATAACTGGTAAATGCGGCTACTTGCTCGCTCTCTCTCATACTAGATATAGAACCAGATTTTAACCCTTGCCAGCAGCCCAAAGAAATCCATGCTCGACTTTACTAGGGAACTTATCATCATTTTTGTCCTAATTCTCGCCAATGGCATCTTCGCCATGTCAGAAATCGCACTTGTATCCGCCCGGAAAATTCGTTTAGAACAACTTAGCGAAGCAGGAGACACTAAGGCAAGGGCTGCCTTAAAGTTAGCTAATAATCCGAATCAGATCCTCTCCACCGTCCAAATCGGCATTTCCCTAGTGGGCATTTTTGCTGGTGCATTTGGTGGTGCGACGATCGCCGAAAAATTAGCTTTAGTATTTGAGCGAGTACCACTTCTTGCGGCTCAAAGTGAAGGATTCGCCCTGGCGATCGTCGTCTTAACTATTACCTATCTCTCATTGGTAATCGGCGAACTCGTTCCCAAACGCCTCGCTCTGAGTAACCCAGAGAAAATTGCTACCCAAGTAGCTAAACCTCTTCGTAACTTGGCTACTTTAGTCTCGCCAGTAGTGCATTTGTTAAGCGTTTCTACAGATCTAATTTTACACCTGTTCGGTACCGACTTAGCCGCAACCGAACCCTTGGTGACAGAAGAAGAAATTAAAGTGATGCTCAAACAAGGTACTGAAGCGGGAATGTTTGAAGTTGCCGAACAAGATATGATCGAGCGAGTTTTGCAGCTTGATGACCGTAAACTTAGCACTTTGATGACTTCTAGACCAGAAATTGTCTGGCTTAACCTAGAAGATTCTGCCGAAGCTAACCGCCAAAAAATTATTAGCAGCAACCACACTCGCTTCCCTGTTTGTCAAGGTAGTTTAGATGAAGTCTTGGGAGTCGTCCCAATTACAGATATTCTCGCTGCTTGTCTATCTGGGAAACCGTTTGAACTTACGACTTATTTGCAGCAACCTTTATTCGTTCCAGAAAGTACCAAAGCTTTAAAAGTGTTGGAATTATTCAAACAAACAGGTACTCATATCGCTCTCGTCGTCGATGAATACGGCGTAATTCAAGGAATTGTCACGCTTAACGACGTGATGGAAGCGATCGTCGGCGATATTCCCAAAATAGATGAATCAGAAATGCCCCAAGCAGTGCAGCGAGAAGATGGATCTTGGTTATTGGATGGAGTATTAGCGATCGCCGAATTTCGGAAACTCTTTAACATTGACGAATTACCCGGAGAACAACGGGGTAATTATCATACATTAGGCGGTTTTGTAATTACCCATCTGGGTAAAATACCCTCAGCAGCCGATCATTTTGAATGGCAGGGTTTGCGCTTTGAAGTCATGGATATGGACGGCAACCGCGTTGATAAAATTTTAGTCATGCCCATCGAAAGAAACTTACGCGATCGCACCAATGATGTTTATTGAGTTGTCACTCAGTAGCGATCGCCCTTTCTCAACCCCTAGGAAAATGTAGCTTATCTTAGAAAAGAGTCTTATTCTGCTCAGAAAATTGCCATCAGGGTGACTCTTTTCCCATTGTTATTTTATCTTTACTTTTCCCGTGCTAAAATCTGCTTCCAATCACCAGCCAAACGACCTCGATCTTAAATTAAATGGTAGTCGCTGGAGCGCCTTTATCAGCGAGTTATTAACCAATAGCGGTCATTTTCTCGTTCTCAATTCCTTGGCAGAAATTGCCATCATGAATTGGCAAATATATCTCACCGATCCAGCTCACTATATCATCTTTTTCGCCCTCCTGTTTCAAGCTTGGTATTTATCCCGCCCCCAAGCCAATCGCTTTTGGGGTAATTTAATTGGTGCAGCGATTTATACAATTGTCGATTTACCCATCGATGGGAGCGCATTTTTTTACGAAGCTAATCATTGGATTCTGTGGTTATTTGCTTTATTCATTGCCATCTTGCAAGGTTTGCGGTTTCACTGGGCAACTTGGCTGACTAACTGGCTGATTCCTTTTGAGAGTCTCGCGAGAATGGGAATGTTAATTTCTCTCTATCTAGCTGTCAGATTTAAATTATCTTTAAATACTTTCATCGAAGGAAATTCCCTTGATTTTCTCGCTACTCCCGAACAACAGTTTTTAGTTGAAAGTTTGATTTTTGTTGGCTTACTCTTGGGTTTACAAACTTTGCAAGTAACGCGACAGCAACAACAACTGCAAGAAACTGCCCAATTATTACGCAATTTAGCCGAGTGGGGTATGGGCAGTTATGCTGTCAGTAAAGCCGTCACCAATCCCCAAGCCTTAAATTTTCAGCGTTGCGATCGCGCGATCGTGTTTATGGATATTCGCGGTTTTACCCATTGGTGCGAGGAAACTGCTCCCGATCTTGTCGCCAAAGTTCTCAACTCCTATTATCATAGTGTGGAACCAACCGCAACCGCCTATCAACCGCTACGAATTACTTTAACTGCGGACGAAATTATGGCAATTTACGCTACACCAGAATTAGCAGTTAATGCCGCGATCGCCATGCAGCAAACCGCCACACCCCTACTCGCCACCCATGCTTTAGGAGCAGGTTGTGCCGTACACTGCGGTACAGTAATTGAAGGTTTCTTTGGTAGTGAAGATGTGCGAACTTATACCGCCATTGGCGATGCCGTCAACACTGCTAAACGTCTGGAAAGTGCCACCAAAGCCGGAGAAATTACCATCTCCGATGCCGTTTATCAACTGCTTCGCGAACAATTAACAGTAGAATCTCGCCCAGCAATTATCGCTAAGGGAAAAACAGACGCGATCGAAGCTTGGCGCTTACTCGGAAAAACCCTCCGTCAAAAATGAAACAGTCCCGTCTCCCACCTCAACATAATGCCATTTCCCAAAAGATAGACTAACATCGGAAACAACCCATCTCACTCTCCTCTAACTACACCCAAAATGCTCTTTAACAGTCTTACCTTTGTCATCTTCTTTCTCCTCACCTTCGTTATCTACTACCTACCTCAATCCCGCCAAATACAAGTACCCATTTTAATCATCGCCAGTTTCATTTTTTACGCCTGGGCAAACCCCAAACTACTTTTTCTCTTACTCATCTCAATTTTAATTAATGCGATCACCAGCTACCAAGTAGATCGCACAGCCAACCCCAAACCAAGGTTAATTTGGGCGATCGCTGGCGTTACTGCCAACTTACTAATTCTCGGCTTATTTAAATACGGCAAACTCTTCACCGAACTTTTTCTCAATCTCGCCAATGTCTCCGCTCTTTCTAATCAAGGCATCATCCCATTATTACTACAAATACCTCTCCCAATCGGTATTTCCTTTTACACTTTTCAAGGAATTAGTTTAGTAATTGATGTCCTCCGAGAACAAAAAGCCGGAGAACAAAAAGAAGTTTCTGTCGAAGAAACTGACTTCCTCAACTACTTATTCAAAACTTCATTTTTTATCTCTTTTTTTCCCCAGTTAATTGCCGGACCAATTGTTAAAGCCCACGACTTTTATCCCCAAATCAAAACCAAATACTTTGCTGACATCAATTGGGAAATCGTCTTTCGTTCCCTAGTAATCGGCTACTTCCTCAAAATGGTCATCGCCGACAATTTGAAAGACTACACCTACTGGATTAACTATCCTTATTTCCAAGGTTTAGCCTCCCTCACCATGCTGATTTTACTCTTTGGTTACTCAATGCAAATCTTTGCCGACTTTGCAGGTTATTCCCTAATTGCCATCGGTTTAGGTGCAGCCTTGGGTTACAATTTACCCGATAACTTTCACTTTCCTTATATCGCTCGTTCGTTATCAGAATTTTGGCGACGCTGGCACATTTCTTTATCAACTTGGTTAGGCACTTATCTCTACATTCCTCTCGGCGGCAATAAAAAAGGAAAAGTCCGAACTTATATTAATTTAATGATTGTTATGACTCTGGGCGGACTTTGGCACGGAGCATCTTGGAGTTACGCTGTTTGGGGCATTTATCACGGCATTGGATTAGCTATAGAAAGATTCCTTGGTTTCAATAAATCTGCACCACCAAATGCCGAATTAAAGCCAAATTTACGACAATTTTTCCTCGACTCAATCCGAGTCTTAACCGTCTTTTCCTTCGTCACTTTTGGTTGGTTACTGTTTCAACTACCTCGTTTTGAACACGCCGTCTTTTTCCTCGTAACCATGTTCAAAAACACTGATGTCCAACTCCAGCTTATTTACATTATCCCCACCTTGATTTATGCTTTACCTGTAATCATTTATCATCTACCTTATTTTCCTACCTTTAACAAATATATTGGCGAAACAATGCCCACAGGAAAAAAAGCTCGTCGTGGTGGAATCTGGCAAGATTTAGCTCTCGGTATAATGCTAGTGGGAATCTTACTTAACAGTGGTCAATCAAATGCCTTCATCTACTTCCAGTTTTAGTTTTCCTCTGAAAATTAAATGGGGACAAAGAATTATTCGCCCCCTTGCCATTTGTCTGTTTTTCATCACTTTATATCAAGTCTTAATTTGGGGAGGATTAATACCACCTAGTTCGGGAATTAATCAGCAACAAGAGAATATTATTAAAGCCGAAAACTACGTCTACGATCGCCAGCTTAACCCAGAATTGGTCTTAGTCGGTAGTTCAATGGCTGCTCGTCTCGATGCAGCAGCTATTACCCAAAATGCTTTTAATCTTGCAATGGCGGGTATTTCCAGCCAAACTGGTTTAGAAATCGTCGCTGAAAAGCCCCAAAAACCCGATTTAGTTTTGGTGGAAATTAACGATACTATCGAACGAGGCGCTAATCAAGATTTACTCAGCAGTCTATATAACCCTTTTTTATATTCTCTGCGTTTGTTGCTACCCATGTTTCGCCAAGAATATCAGCCAGTCAGTGTTTTTGTTGATTGGTTGCGAGGAGAAAATAATCCACAAGGTACTACTAAAGAACAAGTTAATCCAGAAATCCGTGCTCAATTAGTAGAAAATTATCAAACAGAATGGAACCACGGTTTACCAGAAGATTTAGAGCAAAGAATTAGAATTGAAGCTGAGGAAATTAAAAACACAGTTTCTCAACTTAAAGAATTGGGAGTCGAGGTTATCCTTTTTGAGATGCCGATTGAAGAAACTTTAGCAAATACTGTACGCCAAAAGCAAGTACAAAAACTGGTGCGCGATTTATTTCCGAATAATAATTATCGCTGGTTACAACCACCTCCGGAAAAAGATTGGATAACTACTGATGGCATTCATTTAGTTGTTTCTGAGGCTCAAAAATATGCTGATTTTCTCAAACAACAGTTACCGGAGGTGAGTATTTAAATGTTGTTCAGTAGAGAAAATATTTCCCAAAAACTTCTACGTAAAATTACTTAAGGCGATCTACTACCGAGGTGAAAATAGGCTTTTTCCAAAGATCGGTATGGGGAATTTTCCCTATCCCGATGGGTAAATTCCCTCACCCCCTTCGATTAAGAAATTAGCTAGAGTGCATCACAACAGAGAAAAATTATCTGGAAAGTAAGCTATGACAACGACAAGCGAAACTCACACCTATACCCAATTACCTCCTTTAATTCCCCGCCAAATTTTGTTTGGTAATCCCGAACGAGTTAGTCCAAAATTGTCGCCGGATGGTAAATATTTAGCTTATATTGCTCCCGACGAAAAAAATGTTTTGCAAGTTTGGTTAAAAACTATTGGTGAAGAAAAAGAAACTCAATTAACTAATGATAAAAAACGCGGAATTCGGATGTATTTCTGGACTTATAATCCAGAACAATTGATTTATCTACAAGATTCTGATGGCGATGAAAACTTTCACCTTTATTCGGTGAATATTAACACTAATATTGTCCGGGATTTAACTCCATTTCAAGGTGTAAAAGCTCAACCAATTGAATTCGATCGCGAATATCCTGACGAAGCTTTAATTGCTTTAAACTTAAATAGTCCGGAAAAATTTGATGTTTATCGTCTCAATTTGAAAAATGGCGCAGTAGAATTTGAGACAGAAAATCCAGGTAATATTGTTAGTTGGACAGCAGATCCTCAGTTTAAAATTCGCGTGGCGGTTGCGGCAACACCTGATGGTGGTTCAGACTTACTTTATCGTGAAAATGTAGACCAAGATTGGCAAGTTTTGCGTCATTGGGGTCCTGATGATGGCGGTGGTGCAATTGACTTTGATGATGAAGGTAAGACACTCTATATTATTGGTTCTCATGATGCTAATGCGGAACGTTTGTTAGCTTTAGATTTAGCTACGAAAGAAGAAACGGTAATTGCTGCTGATGAAAAGTATGATGTTGGTGGTGTGGTTATGCACCCGACAAAACGAGTAATTCAAGCAGTTTCGTTTTACAAAGATAAACTAGAATGGCAAATTTTAGATGAAAATATTGCTGAAGATTTTGCTAATTTAGGGAAAGTTCGTTCGGGTGAATATAGTATTACCAGTCGCGACTTAGCTGACAAAAATTGGATTGTTGCTTACTTGACTGACAATGGTCCTGTTTACTACTATTTTTATAACCGCGAGACGAAAGAAAGTAAGTTGCTGTTTAGCAGTCAACCGAAGTTAGAAGATTTACCTCTTGTCCCGATGCGATCTGTAGCATATCAGTCGCGGGATGGGATGACAATTCACGGCTATCTTACTTTACCAATGGGTGGCGAAACTCCGGTTCCGACGGTGTTATTGGTTCATGGGGGACCTTGGGCGCGAGATACTTGGGGTTACAGTTCTACGGTACAATGGTTGGCGAACCGAGGTTATGCGGTGATGCAAATTAATTATCGAGGTTCGACTGGTTACGGGAAGGATTTCGTCAATGCAGCTAATCGTGAATGGGCTGGGACGATGCACGATGATTTGATTGATGGGGTAAACTGGTTAATTGACCAAGGTATTTCTGACCCGAATAAGATTGCAATTATGGGTGGTTCTTACGGTGGTTATGCGACTTTGGTGGGGTTAACTTTTACACCAGATGTGTTTACTTGCGGTGTGGATATTGTCGGACCGAGTAATTTAATTACGTTGATGAAGAGTATTCCTCCTTATTGGAAACCGATGATGGCGATGTTTCAGCATCGGGTGGGAAATTTGGAGACGGAAGAAGAATTTTTGAAATCGCGATCGCCACTTTTCCAGGTTGATAAAATAGAGAAGCCTTTGTTAATTGGACAAGGTGCGAACGACCCTCGCGTGAAACAAGCAGAAAGCGAGCAAATTGTCGAGGCAATGAAACAAAATGATAAGCCTGTGGAATATGTTCTTTATACTGACGAAGGACATGGTTTTGCGCGTCCGGAGAATCGCTTGCATTTTTACGCGATCGCAGAAGAATTTCTGGCAAAATATTTAGGCGGTCAATTTGAATCTGTGGATAAGGTTGAAGGACATTCTGGTATTGTCCAGCGCTATCCAGATAACGATAATAACTAATTAGTTAGGGTGGGCTTTGCTCACCCTGCAAATTTTTAGGGTATTGTCATCAATATTTCAGAAAAATAACAGAGAAAAATAAATTCAAACTAATATCAAAAAGTTAGAATTATTCCTTAAGTAATTAGTTGAAAAAATGAGACAATATTTTAATATGGCAATTGTAGAAACATTTCATCTTCAATTAGGTTATACAGTCTTTGTCGGTTCAATACAAAGTAGTAACCGAATAGTAAAAAATACTAAAGCAAAAATTTTTATTGACGGAAATTTCTTTCAAACAATAGAAATTAGTGGCGAATTTCTAACGAATATTAAACATCCTCAAGGCTATAGGGCTATTTCAACAACCGATAAAGTAGATATTGATTCAGTTTTTGTTAAGCAATACTTTTGCGAGTTAAAAGAAATATAACATTAGTTTTTTCGATGATTTTCTAATTTAAGTAAATTCAAATTGTCTCTCTAAATCTTTTCTTCCCAGATTTGCCCATCAGCAGTTAAACGAAAAATAGCGATCGCATCTTGATTTGACCAAGCAACTTTATTTAAACAGCAAATTTCGGTGAATTTTCCTGGTGCAACTTGAATTTGATTGCGGTAACTGAGGTGCATATGTCCGCATAAAACTAACTGTGGTTGTAGCAAATCAATCAGTATTTTGGCATACTCATTACCGATACCATCAGAACGAGAAGGAGGTAGCGATCGCGCGATCGTTTCTTCGTCTTCTGGGGCGATTATACCTTGCGCCCACTCGTGTAGCAAGAGAATGTCTGCTGACTGCATCTCCATTGCTTGAGAGATTTCCGCTTCGGTAAAGCTAATTAATTTTTTGCGCGATCGGGAACTAATTTTTGCAATTGATGGTCTACACTGAGTAAATAAATCTTCCTGGTAAATACCAGAAACACCAACAATTTTTAATCCTGCTAGTTCCACCGAACCAACTCGACCCAAATAATAACAATTATCCGCAATTTTACCACCTTCAGGAGTTAAATCCAAAAAACCATAAGGTTCGTGATTGCCTCCAATAAAATATACTTGCCAAGGAAACACAGTTTTGCCAGAATAAAAATCAGGAAAATCACCTAATTTGCGATAGCGAGAAGGTGCAGCCATCGTTGCTAAATCAGCCTCATTTCGGTGGGGTTCAAAATCTCCCACTTGCAGTACAAAAGCTAACTGCTGTTGAGTGCGACTTTCCCAAGCCTGCAGCAACCTTAGCATAGCATACATTTCACCATGAACGTCGCCTACAGCCGCAAAAAAGATATCTGAAGATGAATTAAACATAAAAGCCTTTTATCCTTTTATCGGAGAGAGATTGTTGAGTATTACACCTGTATAACTCACTCTCAGCAAAAATCTGGTTTTTTGGGTTTACGCGAGTAAAATTTGTTTTAAGATAGAGAAAGTAAGTTATCGGCTGAGTGACAAAACCGCAAATCGATTGAGGATTTTGTCTCGACGATCGATCCCTAAGCTTGGGTGTGCGAGCGTCAGGGTGGAATCTTGGTAAAAATAACTGTACCAAAATCCACAATATCTTTATGCACTATCAAGAATTTTTAGCGCTTTATGCTACCGGAAAAAGAGATTTTTGTCGCACCAACCTGACTGGTGCAAATTTAATTGGAGCCGACTTAAACAATATTAACTTAAATGATGCTATCCTGTCTGGCGCTGATTTATCTGGTGTTAATCTAACTAATGCTAGCTTATTCGGGGTTAATCTGCGCGGTGCTAATCTTAGTAATGCTAATCTTAGTAATGCTGATTTGCGCGGTGCAAACCTTTTTTTTGCTAAATTGAATAACGCCAATCTGCAAAATGTTAATTTATTTCGTGCAGATTTGTGTCGGGCAAATTTATCTGCTAGCGATCTAACTCGTGCTAATCTCAGTAATGCTGACCTGAGTAGTGTTGATTTAAGTTATTCTTGTTTAGAATCTGCTATTTTTTGCGATGCAAATTTGCGTAGTGCTAACCTCAGTAGCGCTAATTTAAGTTATGCTAACCTGTCTGGTGCAACGTTAATACAAGCGATTATTTGTCAAGCAAATTTACAAAAAGCTAATTTAAATTTATGTAATTTAGCTTATGCAAAACTTACTAAAGCCGATTTACGCCAGGCTGATTTAAGTGACTCTAATTTAGCGGGAATTGATATAGATGAAGTTGATTTAGCAGGTGCAAAATTAAGCGGGACAGTTCTCGATACCAATCTTTTATTGCAAAAAAATTCTCGTCAAGTAATTGCTAATCTAACTTAAATTAACTGAAAAAAATAAGCTGTATATTTTTATTTTGCTACTTGGAATTTACCAGTTATCTTTTCGAGGTTGTGCTTCAGTTTTTACTAGATACCTGTAATCCTAGCTAGAGCAGCTTTTGAGAATTTGTTGCGCTTGCTCGCACTCACATTTGCTCTACTCTTTATGGTAGAATTTAATTATATATATCTTTAGCGTCTAGGGATTAAGCCTAGCTAGATTAATTATGACTTTAACAATAGAACAAATAATTAAAAATACCAATATTGAACAAATTAAGAGTTTAGATACAGAATTTAAAAAAATCCGAGAATCTTTAGAGAAGAGTTTTTCTTCTCAGGATGCTGCTCTTCCAAAAGAGTATCTCAAGGATTTTCAACAAATTGAAAAATATATGTTGAACTTAAGAAGACCAACGATTATCGTCAAGAGTTTGAATACTTTAAAAAACTCAAAAAGCTTTGGAAAAAATTTAAAACTCAGTATAAAGAGTTCATTTCACAAGAGATTATTATCCTAATCGAAAAACTTGAGCTTTCGATCAAAAGTTAGTTATCTTAGATGCAGGGGGAGTTGGGATACTCGTAAATCCACTTGCTAAAAAAAAGAAGAACAAAAATAAAAAATCGATTTCAGAATCAATCGCCTGTAGTGAATGGCTAGAAAAGTTAATAACTAAAAAATATATTATCGCTATATCTGAAATTACAACCTATGAGACAAAGCGCGAGCATTTTCGACGTATTCAAGATCCAAAATGCTGTCGAGAAGCAAAACGCTGAAAAAGCTATAGAAGAGTTAAATGAACTTATTAACATGAAGAGAGTTATCCAATATCCAGTTACGCCTAAAAAAGGTGATGTAATGGAAGAAGCGGCTAAACTCTGGGCTTTTGCACGAAATAATTCTCGGGTAGCCTACGATGCAGATTTAATTATAGCCGCTCAAGCTGTGGTGATTAAAAGGATAGGAATAGACGTAATTATCGCAACAACTGATAGCGAAGATTTCAACAGATTACTAAAACAGCATCATATTGATGCTAGACGTTGGAAGGATATTCAACCTTAGAAATCACCTAATTAGGCAAAATTAAGCAATTATTTTGACTATAAATTCATAATTTCTACTGGTTCAATTTCATCAGCAGGTTGAAAACCAAAAATGCGGGAATAAAAGTAAAATTCCCCATCCAAAGCCCGTTTAATATTTTCGGCGCTACGGAAACCATGTTGTTCGTCAGCAAAAGCAAGATAAGCCACAGGTAAACCTTTATTTTGTAAAGCTGTTACCATTTTTTCCGCTTGGTTGGGAGTAACGACTCGATCTTGTAACCCTTGAAAAAAGATTACCGGACAAGACAATTTTTCGGTAAAATTAATTGGCGATCGCGCAATATACACTTCCTTCTCTTCGGGATATCTCCCAATCAAACGGTCTAAATACCTCGACTCAAATTTATGGGTATCTGTAGCGAAAGTTTCTAAATCACTCACACCATAGTAAGAAGCCCCAGCTTGAAAAACATCCCGAAAAGTCAATGCTGCCAGAGTCGTATAACCACCCGCACTTCCGCCCGTAATCGCTAACCTTTTCTCATCCACTCTACCTTGTTCGGCTAAATATTTGGCTGCATTCGCACAATCATTAACATCAACAATTCCCCACATTTTTTCTAATCGCTGACGATACTTGCGTCCGTAACCCGTACTACCGCCATAATTGACATCCAGATAAGCAAAACCGCGACTCGTCCAATATTGAATCTTCAAACTAAAAGTTACTGAAGCTGCGGCGGTTGGACCACTGTGACTTTTCACTAATAACGGTGGTAACTCGCCAGTGGGTGCAGTATAATCCTTATTTTTGGGTGGATAAAACCAAGCATAAGCTAGATTATCATTATCTGTAGGAAAGGCGATCGCTTCGGGAACAGATAAATATCCAGGGTCAATTGCTAACTTACTCGACTCTTTGAGAACGTGAAAAATTCCCTTCTCAATTTCCATCTGCACCAATACCGTCGGTTGGGTTGGCGAACCGCCAATAAAGACAATCTTACCTGGAGAAATCACTTCTAGGGAACTAATACTCGTATAGCGAGTTTCAATTGGTTGTAACTGTTTGTTCGTAACGTCAAAACGAGCCAAAAACCAACTACCCTCACGAGTATAAGTGCAAATTATGCTCTCAGCCGACTCAAAAACATAAGTCGTCACCCCAAACACCCAATGAGGATAACCAAACTCAGCCTCTAGCGGACACAAACACTCAACATCACCTTGCCAACGATAAAGATTCCACCAATTAGAGCGATCGCTTACAAAATACAATATCCCATCCGGCGACCACTCAGGCTGACAAATTGACTCTTCATCTCCCCCAGCAACACACTCCGCTTCAGCTAGCGAACCATCAGCCTCAATTTTCGCCACATACAACCGAGTGCTATCCCAAGGCATATTTGGATGATTCCATTCTAACCAAGCCAAGCGCGTACCATCCGGACTCAAGCGAGGTGATGAATAAAAATCGCTTCCTCTCAGTAAATTTGTCACTTTCCCAGAAGTCAAATCTACAGCGACAATAGTATTTTCCGGCTCCTTTGCTCCCTCTTGATGTTCCTCACCAACACAAATCAAGCGATTTCTCGGCTTATCCAAAATTGCATTCGCATAACGCCTCTTTCCCTCCGGAGTTAACGCTTGGGGTTCTTGATTAAGATTTTGTTTATAGATGCGTTGGTCGGCAAAATTAGTAAAATAAATTGTTCCCTCCGCCACCAAAAATGCGCCACCACCATACTCATGAACGCGAGTCCGCACATTAAAAGGTGCAGGAGTCACATCTGCTACTTTACCATCAGCCCCCTGTCGTACCAACACCTTACGCCCCTTTTCCGACGGACGCGACTCCAACCAGTAAATATCCTCACCATCCACAGCAACTCCCCCTAATCCGACCGTTTGTGAGACAATGAGATCGGAGGCGATCGGAGATTTCCAAGAACCAAAACCCTTAACTTGTACTTGTGTCATCGTTTAATACTCACTTATCTGCACGCTTTCCCCCAGAATACAAAACTTTCTCGTTCTCGTTTCGAGGTTCCGCCTCTCCCCAACCAATTCTCTCCAATAACTAACAAGTAGGGCTATAACCGATAACCATGACTATTGAAATTGATTACCGTTTTCCACCGGGAATAGATGCAGCTAAACAAGCTAAAATAATCGCGATCGGGCAAACTGCGGGAACGTGGGATGCGCGTTTTGCTCATCGAGAAAAATCTTTGCGATCGCATTTAGCGGAGGTTGTTAAGCTGGAAACTGACAATCAAGGTTATAGTATCGCTACAATTCGCTTTCCAGAGATCAACGTCGAGAACGATATCCCTAGTTTATTAACAGCTATATTCGGCAAATATTCAATGGCAGGGGCAGGAAAAGTCATTTCAGTTCGTTTGCCTCAAAATTACGGTACGCGTCCCAAATTCGGTATTAGCGGCGTTAGAGAGCAATTGTCAGTGGAATCTCGCCCTTTGGTAATGGCAATTTTTAAGCCAGCTTTGGGGCTTTCGGCTGAAGATCATGGCGAGATTTTTGCTCAAGTTGCTCGTGCGGGTTTAGATATTATTAAAGATGATGAAATTTTAGGTGATTTAGAAGTAGCACCAACACGCCAACGTTTAGCAGCTTGTCGGCGAGTTATCGAGGAAGTAAAAGACAAAACTGGGCGAACTGTTCTCTATGCGGTTAATGTTACTGGAAAAGCAGATCGGTTAATTGAAAAAGCGCGTTTATTAGTTAAAGAAGGCGCAAATGCACTATTACTAAATGTCCTAACTTATGGCTTTTCTGTATTAGAAGCATTAGCTACAGATCCAGAAATTAATGTACCTATTTTCGCACATCCTGCCTTTGCTGGGGCGATGTGTGCGGCTGGAGATACAGGATTAAGTTATTCTGTGGTTTTAGGGACATTAATGGCGTATGCTGGGGCTGATGCAGTGTTGTATCCCGCCCACTATGGTAGTTTACCATTCGATCCCGGGGAAGAAGCAAAAATTAGAGACGAATTGCGATCGCGCAACGTTTTTCCTGTCCCCAGTGCGGGAATACATCCTGGGATTGTCCCCCAAGCTTTAACTGATTACGGCACGGATGTTATCCTCAATGCAGGAACCGGAATTATGGATCATCCCGACAGCCCCGCTAGTGGTGTTAAAGCCTTTTTTGCAGCTTGGGAAAGAGTTAAGAATAAGCAATCTTTTGAGTTAGAAAGTTTACCTGAAGGAGCTTTAAAACAAGCTATTGCTAAATGGGGTAAGAAATAAAAAGTAATTTTTGTATTCTCGCTCAAAATTGTAGTTTAATTATTTAGTGAATCTTGTAAAATTAGAGTTTCATTGATAAATTGAGGTTGAAAATTGCAGTTACCAGTCGAACAAAATTTACCTAAAAAAGCAGTTTACTGCGACTTTGACGGGACAATTACAGCCGTGGAAACATTTGCGGGAATGTTAAAAGAATTTGCACCGGAAATGTCAGCAAAAATCATGCCCCAATTGTATGAAAGAAAGCTAACATTAAGAGTAGGCGTGCGACAAATGTTAGAATCGATTCCAGCAAGACAATATCAAGCAGTAATTGACTATGCTAACGATAAACCAATTCGTCCTGGTTTAACTGAATTAGTCGATTTTCTTGACAGTAAAAACATTCCTTTTTATGTGGTTTCTGGTGGTTTACGCGATATGGTAATTCGCGTTTTAAGTAGGGAAAATGAAGCGAGAAAACCATTAATTAGTCGAGTTGCAGGTATAGCTGCGGTAGATGTGGATAACAACGGAGAATACTTGCAAGTAGCTTCAGAATTTGAAGCAGACACAGAATTAGTTGCAAAAGTGCGCGTAATGGAGAAATACCCGGCAAAAGAGAAAATCGCGATCGGCGATTCGATTACCGATTTTAACATGGCATTAAAAGCAGATCTAGTCTTTGCGCGCGATCGCCTGATAGAATATCTCGAATCTGAAGGTAAACCTTACCTACCCTGGAATAACTTTTTCGATATCCGCGACACTCTCGCACAAAAATGGCAATAAATACAGATCCACGCAATACCATAATTAATGCCGCCAGTCAATTCTATCAACTAGGTTGGATGGTAGGAACGGCAGGCAATCTTTCCGCAAAAATGCCCGATAATAGTTTTTGGATTACCGCATCTGGAAAAAATAAAGGACAATTAAGCGAACAAGATTTCGTGCGAATTGCTGCTCATGGCGAGATGATAGAATCAGCTCATCCAGAAAATCGTCCTTCTGCTGAAACCAGCATCCATCAAGCAATTTACTCCTTATTTCCTGATGCAAAAGCTTGCTATCACGTTCACTCAATTGAAGCAAATCTAGTTTCTAATTTTACCCAAGCAGAGAGTTTAGATTTGCCACCGTTAGAAATGTTAAAAGGATTGGGAATTTGGGTAGAAAATCCTCAAGTTAGTATCTCTTTATTCGAGAATCATTTATCAGTCCCAAAAATTGCCGCAGAAATCGAAACTCGCTTGCAAAATGCACCTCCAGAGATACCCGCGCTTCTCATCCGCAACCACGGTGTTACGGTTTGGGGCAATTCACCCACAGCCGCACAAAATCACTTAGAAATTGTAGAATATATCTTTCGCTATCTCGTCGCAGCGCGTTGACAGTGAGCAGTTAACAGTTACCAGTTACCAGTTACCAATTGGGATAAGAGATAATTAGAAGATGAGAAATAACCAGGAATTGGAAGACTGAGGAGAATTGTAGAGTAAACTGCTAACTTTTTACTGTTCACGGAGAAATACAGTTACGTGGTAGCTGTGGGTACTTGCTAACTGATAACTGATAACTGATAACAGCTTGTGGCACAATGAACAGGGTGAATAACTAAACAATTATTTTTTATGAGTAAATTTGTCTTTGTAACAGGTGGCGTAGTTTCGAGTATCGGTAAAGGTATTGTCGCGGCTAGTTTGGGAAGACTGCTGAAGTCGCGAGATTATTCAGTGTCGATTTTGAAACTAGATCCTTATATTAACGTCGATCCAGGAACGATGAGTCCTTTTCAACATGGAGAGGTATTTGTCACAGAAGATGGTGCGGAAACTGACTTAGACTTGGGACATTACGAACGTTTCACCGATACCTCGATGTCTCGCTTGAATAGCGTGACTCAAGGTTCAATTTATCAAGCAGTGTTAAATAAAGAACGTCGTGGCGATTACCAAGGCGGTACAGTACAGGTAATTCCCCATATTACCAATGAAATCAAAGAACGGATTCATCGAGTTGCGAGAAATACGAATCCTGATGTCGTCATTACTGAAATTGGTGGAACCGTTGGCGATATTGAGTCACAGCCATTTTTAGAAGCAATCAGACAATTCCGGAAAGACGTAGGTAGGGCAAACGTATTGTACATCCACGTGACCCTAATTCCTTGGATTCCCTCAGCCGGGGAGATGAAAACTAAGCCAACTCAACATTCCGTGAAAGAATTGCGTTCAATTGGGATACAACCAGATGTGTTAGTATGTCGAAGCGATCGCCCTTTACAACCGGGAATCAAGGAAAAACTGTCCGAGTTTTGTGACGTACCTACAGAATCAGTGATAACCGCCCAAGATGCTAATAGTATCTATGAAGTACCGCTAATTTTAGAGAAAGAAGGACTAGCCCAACAAACCCTAGAATTATTGCAACTCGAACAAAGACAACCAGAATTAGAAAAATGGGCTACCTTAGTCGAAAGATTGTATCGTCCTAGCAGTGAAGTAGAAGTAGCGATCGTCGGTAAATACGTGAGATTAACCGATGCTTATCTTTCCGTAGTCGAAGCCTTACGTCACGCCGCGATCGCTGTCGGTAGTAATGTTAACATTCGCTGGGTTAGTGCAGAAGATATCGAACGCGACGGTGCAGCCAAACATCTTCAAGGCGTTAGCGGTATTGTCGTTCCTGGAGGTTTTGGCGTGCGTGGGGTAGAAGGTAAAGTAATTGCCGTAGAATATGCCCGTAGCCAAAAAATGCCTTTCCTCGGCTTATGTTTGGGAATGCAATGTTCGGTAATCGAATGGGCGACTAATGTAGCTTGTTTAGAAAAAGCCAATAGTGCCGAATTTGACCCCGAAACCCCCAATCCCGTCATTAACCTTTTACCAGAACAGCAGGATGTAGTCGATTTAGGTGGGACAATGCGTTTAGGCTTATATCCTTGTCGTCTAGCAGAAAACACCCTCGCTCACTCACTCTATCAACAAGAAGTAATTTACGAACGTCACCGTCATCGATATGAATTTAACAACGCCTACCGTAGCTTGTTTATCGAAACAGGTTATTTAATTAGTGGGACATCTCCCGACGGACGTTTAGTAGAAATCATCGAACTGAAAGAACATCCATTTTTCATTGCTACCCAGTTCCATCCTGAATTTCATTCACGTCCAAGTAATCCTCATCCGTTATTTTTAGGCTTCGTCAAAGCAACTTTAGCCAAAGCTTCAGCTAATCAAGGGAGTTCCCAAACAAACCCAAGTAGCATTAATGTTTCCGAGGAAAAAACTAACCAGCAACGAGAAACAGCCGACATTTCTTAGTGACTGAGAGAGAAGACTCGAATAGCTGTAACCTTGATTGTCAGTAAAGTTAAGAGCAAGATCGAGTATTTCCAGGGGGGAAAGTTTATACTGAGATCTTGGAGTAATCATCATCCCCTAGGGATTAAAACTGAGTAGTAGTTTCCTCTTCGGTAGCGATCGCCGATGTAACCTCTAACTTATACCCCCTGGGATTTCGGAACGCGGTAAATTAACTTGACAATGAGCGAGAAATTCTTTAAACCCATTTCAAGCAAAATGATACAGTCAAAAGAAGCAAAAGCGCTCTCTTGCGCGTCAACTCACCTGATGTGAGGAGGTTTTGTGGCGTACTGGGTTAAAGTTAAATACGAGCGAAATGAGTATGTAGTCGATCTTGACCGCATTAGTGTCTTTGTCGTCGCACCGAACGGCAGAGTTACTTTTTGGTTGCCAGATAGCTCAATTCCAATTATTATAAATCGACAAGCTAATGCGGATGACTATCAGCAAGTTCTCCAGTATGTTAACCAAATATCCTCTCACTCGCTTATGGGAGCTTGGGTAAAAATTTTTTACGATCGCAGTGAGTATGTTATCGACCTCAACCGGATTAGTAGTTTTTGCTATTCCCCCAATGACAAAGTTACTTTTTGGCTACCTGATAGTAGTATGCCAATCATTATCACTAAACAGGGCGATCCTGATAGCTACACCAAAGTTATCAATTTTATCTTTAGAAAAACTGGTCATTCACTGTAGGTGGTTGTTGGTTG